>NZ_JBWKKF010000007.1:338028-433157 GCF_056431745.1 Amycolatopsis sp. NPDC045836
TCACCGTCGGCTTGCGGTTTGTTTTTTTGTTGCCCTGTGCCCGCTCCTTCCCTCTTTCCCCCTCTTTCTCCTCCTTGTTTTTTTCCTTTTTTTTTTTTTTCCCCCCCCCCCCCCCCCCCACCACGGCGTGGATCAGTCGCCGAGGGGGTTCAACCGGGCGGGATCGCCGTCGAAGGCGAACAGCAGCAGGTCCGCCATGCCGAAGCGGCCTTCCGCGGTGCCGAACCTGGGACGCCACTCCGGCTCCCGCAGGATCGAGTGGCGCGCGGCGTCCATGCACCGGCTGAACACCTCGGCCACGATCCTGGCGCCGACCGCACCGAGTTTGCCGCCGTTCACCTCGGCCTCGCGCAGGGTGTAGAACCACAGCGGGGTGCGGGCGGCCAGCGCCTCCCGGTGCTCCTCGCTCAGCGCCGCCAGGTTCGCGCCCTGCCCGTCCCCGGTCAGCAGTTCGTCCCGGGTCAGTTCCTTGACCCCGAAGAACGCCGCCAGCTGCTGCCCCGACGCCAGCCTGACCATGTTCGCCCGGATCAGGTTGCGGTAGGCCAGGTTCCGCTGGATGTCGTCCGGGGGCAGGCCGGCGCCGCGCCCGCCGAAGGTACCGGCGGGCAGGGTGGCGAGCGGATTGGTGAGCAGCGTGTCGATGCGCCGCGCGAGGTTGCCCTCGCTCTCGGGCACACCGAGGTCCGGCCGCCCGGCACCGGGGAAGTCGTGCAGGCGCCGCCAGTCGACGATCCAGTTGGTCGGCAGCCGCAGGAAGGTGCCCGCGTTGGGGTCGTCGAGGTCGGCCGGGTTGCCGGTCGGCGACAGCGTGCCGGAGGTACCGCTGAAGATGAACAGCTGCAGCATGGTGGCGATGCCGGCGGGTGCGCCGGTCCGGAAGAACCGGTTCCACTGGTAGGTGGCCCGCGCCATGCTGTGCCCGAGGCGGAAGGCCGCCACGGAGAACTCGATCGGCATGGTGGGCGCGTCGTGCGCGTCCGGGGCCGGTTCGAAGAACTCGCGCCCGCCGGTGAACACCTCTTCCACCACGGCCGGGTCGGCGATGCGCGGCAGGTAGTCGGTGCGCAGCAGCCACTGGTAGTGCCGCACCACCTCGGCCCTGGTCCGCTCGAACAACTGCGCCGCGGGCACGCCCTCGGCGGCCAGCGTGTCGGCCACCCGGTTGTGGAAGTGGACGAACGCCAGGTGCGTCTGCGCCACGGCCAGGTTCTCGTCGTTGCGCGCGTCCGGGATGACCGCCGCGCGTTCCTCCGCCTTCGTCTCGCCGGTGCCCTTGCGCGGCAGGTCGAACCCGGTGCGGTTGTTGTTCGCGCCGTCCAGCGGAACCGCCGCGGTGGTGCCGACCTTGAGGTGCACGCCGTCGGTGTAGAAGTGCGCGTCGCACTCGGGGCCGCGGCCGTACAGCGCGTCCAGGTCGAGCGCGGGTGAGCGCCCGGCGATCAGGTCCTCCAGCGAGACGTCCTCGCCGAAGTCCAGCGCGGTGCGGTCGAGGGTGAGGTCGTGGTCGGCGAACTGGCCGAGGTAGGTGAACCCGGCGGGCACCGGTTCGGTGGCGGCCGGGCCGGCGGTGTCCTGCTCCACCGTCATCGCCGCGGCCAGTTCCTGGTGCAGCGCGGGATCCACCGGCTCCCCCACCGGGCCGAGCCGGGAGAACCGGAACCGCCGCAGTTCCGAGCGCGCGGACGGGCGGCTGCTCGTCGGATTGCGCTCGGCGTCGAAGGAAAGATCACCTTCGCCCACCACGTAATAGCTTTCACGAGAATGCCTGTGCATATGCTGAATCCCCCTCGGATTCGAAATCCGGCATCTCCCCAATGCCGATGACTTCGACGGTACCACCACCGGCTGAGCGGTCAGGCCACTGAATGGAAGACCGCGGGCCCGCCGAGGAAGCGGCCGAGGTCGGCGACTTCCGCGTGCAACGCGGGCAGCACTCCGCCGGGCAGTTCGCCGAAGGGGTGGACCGACACCTCGATCCGGCCGTTTTTCCTTGCCTGGCGCCAGGTTCCGACGACGCGGCCGTTCACCAGCACGGCGGGCATGAGGAACCCGCCGCCCGTCTGGATGCGCCGGTCGAACTCCGGCGCGACGGCCGGTTCACGACTCCGGTAACCGAGCAGATACGTGTCGAAATGACCGAGCAACCGCACCGACAATTCGCCGGTGTCCGGTACCGCCGCCGCCGGAAGATCAACGGCGGCGAATCCGGCCCGCGCCTGCCGGAGCGCCAGTCCGGACCAGGCGGCGAAATCCTCGGCGGTGGCCGGTGCGTACGCGGACAGATAACGAGACGCCAGCCGCGCCAGCGCCTCCTCTTCCGGAAGCGTCCGAAGTGGACCGACCCAGTCCGTGAACAACGCGTACGTCGGCTCGTCGCCGAGATCGGCGCCACGGCAGACCACCCCGGTCATCGCGGCGAAGCCGATGAGGTGCGCGGGTGCCTGCGACTTCGGGTCCAGCACCACACCGTGGTCGGCGAGCGCGGCGACGATCTCCCCGCGTGGCAACGATTTTCCGGCCAGGATGGTCTCCAGCGCGGCCACGCCCCGCGCGGTGGTCTCCTCGTCGAGGCCGAGTTGCCGCCGCCGCGACCGGTTCGCCGCGGCGAACCGCGGGCCGAGCAGCCCGACGATCCAGCCCGCGTCCTCGGCGGTCAGCATGTGCAGCGTGCCGCGCATGGCCCAGGTGCGCACCACCGCGCCGGCGGCGCAGGCGGCAGCCACCTCGGCGGCGGTCAGCCCGGCGGACCGGGCGCGCACGCCCAGGCGGTTCGCCCGGGTGTCCTGCGCCTGCAGGGCGACCACCTTGCGCACGACCTCCACCACACTCCCGGCACGCGCACCGGCCAGCCCCTGCGCGTGGGCCCGCGCCAGCAGCACCTCGCTCACCCCGTCACGCCGGTCCGGCGCAGCGCGGGCAGGTGCACCGTCACCGCGAGCCCGCCACCCACCACGGGTTCCGCCGACACCACCCCGCCGTGTGCCTGCACCGCCGCCCGCACGATCGACAACCCCAGCCCGGCACCGGTGCGGGCCGTGCGGGCGACCCCCTCGCGGCGGAACGGCTCGAACAACTCGGTCACCGTGGCCGGGTCGACCAGGCCACCGGAGGACCGCACGCGCAGCGTGGTCCACTGCTGCCCCGGCTGGGTGATCGCCTCGATCCAGCCGCCTTCGACGTTGTGCCGGACGGCGTTCTCCAGCAGGTTCCCGGCGATCCGCTCCAGCAACGCCGGATCCCCCACCGACCGGCACGGCGTCAGCCGGAAGTCGGTGCGCAGGTGCCTCCGCTCGGCCTCCCGCCACACCGCGTTCCACGCGCTGCCCACCACCGCGGCGAGGTCCACCACCTCGGTCGGGCCGACGCCGGCGCCGTCGGTGCGGGCGAGCAGCAGCAGCGAACTCACCAGCTGCTCGGCGCGTTCGGTGGCGTCGCGGACCACCCCGGCCATCCGGCGCAGCTCGGCCTCGTCGGCCTGCTCGTCGGCGAGCGTGACGTCCAGCTCGGTGCGGATGACCGCCAGCGGGGTCCGCAGTTCGTGGCTGGCGTTGGCGACGAACCGGCGCTGCGTGTCGAAGGCGGCCTGCAGCCGGTCGAGCATCGCGTCCAGCGTGGCGCCGAGTTCACCGAGTTCGTCACGGGCCCCGCGGACGCCGATCCGCTCCCCCAGCGACTCCACCGACAGCCGCCGCGCCGTGCTGGTCATCTCCCGCAGCGGGCGCAGCACCCGCGAGGTCAGCGTCCACGACAACACGGCCGTGGCCGCGACCACGCAGCAGAACGCCACCGCACCGGCGATGAGCACCTTGTCCCGGGCGTGCTCACGCAGGTGCGCGGCCAGCACCGAGGCGTCGACGTCGACACCGTCGACCCGGACCTTGGTCCCCGGCGGCAGCTGCGGCACGGCGGCCACCGAATCCCCCACCAGCGACCAGGCCAGGTACAGCAGGACCAGGCTGACGCCCGCCGCCATCACCGTCGAGAGCAGCGTGATCCGGGCGCGCAGGCTCCTGGCCGGGATCAGCCGGTTCACCCGTGACCGGCACCGGGTACCCGGTAGCCCGAGCCCACCACGGTCTCGATGATCCCGGGTTCACCGAGCTTCTTGCGCAGGGTCATCACGGTGACCCGCACGGTGGTGGTGAACGGGTCGGCGTTCTCGTCCCAGACCCGCTCCAGCAGTTCCTCGCTGCTGACCACCGAACCACCGGCGGCGAGCAGCACCTCCAGCACGCCGAACTCCTTGCGGGTCAGCTCCACCGGCCCGCCCGCGCGGCTGACCGTGCGCTTGGCCGGGTCGAGCCGGACGTCGCCCGCGGTCAGCAGCGGGGGTGCGGCCGGGGTGGCGCGGCGGCCCAGCGCCCGGACCCTGGCCACCAGCTCGGGGAAGGCGAACGGCTTGGCGAGGTAGTCGTCGGCACCGATGGACAGCCCGGCCACCCGGTCCTCGACCGTGCCGCTGGCGGTCAGCATCAGCACCCGGGTCAGCTCACCGGACTCGACGATCTCCTTGCACAGCTCGTCGCCCGGCATGCCGGGCAGGTCGCGGTCGAGCAGCACCACGTCGTACCGGGTGACGCTGGCCTTCTCGTGGCCCTCGTCGCCGGTGAAGGCGACGTCCACCGCCATGCCCTCGCGCCGCAGCCCCCTGGCGATGGCCTCGGCCAGGGGTTCTTCGTCTTCGACTACCAGAATCCGCACGGTTTAACAATCCCACACGTTCCTGAGAGTGACCTGATCGGACACGGTGCGATCACGGCTCCGCCCACCGCAGCGCGAACCACAGCTCCATCCGGGTTTCCGGATCGGCCAGATCGACGCCGAGCACCCGCTCCACCCGGCCGATCCGGTGCCGGACGCTGTTGCGGTGCACCCCCAGGGCCGAGGCGGTCCGGTCCCAGCCGCCGTGGTGCGCCAGCCAGGTGCGCAGGGTGTCCAGCAGGCTTTCGTCACCGAGCGCGCGCAACGGGGCCAGCGTGCGCTCGGCGTAGTCGGCGGCGTGCCCCGGCGGCACGAGCGCGGCCAGGCCGCTGCCCTCGGCCAGCACCGGGCGGCCGAGCACCAGGGCGCGCTGCTCCAGCGCGGCCAGCTCGGCGGCGGTGCCGGGCAGGCGCTCGGCGGGGTGCGCCGCGCTCACCACGACCAGCCAGCCCGCGTCGAACAGTTCCGCGCGGGCCCTGGCGTCCGGCGGGTCCCGCACCACCGCGGTGAAGCGCGGGCCCGGTTTCAGCTCCACCAGCGGGGTGTCGAGGCGGGTGCGCAGCCAGTCGTACCCGGCGGCGACGTCGCTCGGCCCCGGCCCGTGCGCCGTGCCGGCCACCACCCGGTACGCGCCGTCGCCGAGCAGCTCGGCCAGCGGTGCCGCGGCCGGGCGCTCGGCCAGCACCAGCGCGGTGACCGCGCCCCCGAGCCCGGCGGTGTCCGAACCGGCGCGGCTGGCCAGCCCGAACAACGCCGCGCCGACCGCCACGATCGCCCGGTCGGTGCCGTCGAACCGCGCCCGCCTGCCGACCACCACCAGGTGCGACGCGGTGGCCTGCGGGTAGACCGGCTGCGCCACGACGAAGGTGCCGTCGGCCAGTTCGGTGGTGGCGCTGCGGATCCCGGAACCCCCGCGCAGCCGGGTGAACAGCTCACCCAGTTCCGGCGGGAACGGCACCGGCACCCCGTGTTCGGCGGCCAGCGCGTCCTGCTGCCCGACCAGCGCCACCCAGCCGGAGACGTGCTTGGCCAGCTCGCGGGCCAGTTCGGCGAGCCCATCGGCGGCGGCCCTGGTCAGCGCCTCCCGCGCCTGGGTGATGCGCCGCTGCTCGCGCTGCGCGGCCTCGGCGAGCGCCACCGCGACCACGCGGTTCACCGCGATGAACGGGGTGCGCACGCCGATCACCAGCAGCGGCAGGCCCGCGCGGGCGCAGGCGCGGCGCAGCACCTCCGGCAGCTCCTCGTGCAGCGGCGGGGTGATGCCGAAACCCAGCGCGGTGATGCCCGACGACCGCAGCCCGCGCACGTACCGGTCCACTTCGGACTGCCCGGACGGCAGGTTCACCCCGGCGGTGAGCAGCAGCTCCTCGCCCAGCAGGTACGGCGACGGGTCACGCAGCTCGCACACGTGCGCCCAGCGGACCGGCCGGTCCAGCGCCCCCGGCCGCAGCGTCTCGCGGACCGCTTCCACGGCCAGCTCGGGATTGCCGACGACCGCGCGTAACGGGATGTTCACCGGAGTGCCGATGATTTCCGAATTCCTGGACACAACAACCAGAGGGTACTCCAGATCGGGATGGATCATCCCATTCAGGCGATCGGAATCCGGTCCTACGGTTTCCCGGACACGCCCGGATCCAAGGAGGTACCCGTGGTCGCGGACTACGTGGTGATCGCGCTCTACATCGCCGGCATGCTCGGCATCGGCTGGTACGGCCTCCGGCTGGCGCGGACCAAGAGCGACTACCTGGTGGCCGGCCGCAGGCTCGGCTGGTTCATGTACTCGGGCACCATGTCGGCGGTGGTGCTCGGCGGCGCGTCCACCGTCGGCGGGGTGAAGCTCGGCTACACCTGGGGCATCTCCGGTGCCTGGCTGGTGGTCTCGATCGGCCTCGGCATCCTGGTGCTGCACGCGCTGTTCGCCCGGCGGCTGGTCAAGCTGAGGGTCTACACCGTCAGCGAGATGCTCGACCTGCGCTACGGCGGCCGGTCCACCTCGGCCATCTCCGGCGTCGTGATGTGGGCGTACACGCTGATGCTCACGGTCACCTCCACGCTGGCCTTCGCCACCGTGTTCAAGGTGCTGCTGGACATCCCGGAGTGGACCGGCATCGCCATCGGCGGCGGCATCGTGGTGCTCTACTCGGTGCTCGGCGGCATGTGGTCGATCACGCTGACCGACATCGCGCAGTTCGTCATCAAGACCATCGGCATCCTGCTGGTGCTGCTGCCGGTCTCGGTCGGCGCGGCGGGCGGGTTCGGCGGCATGGCCGACCGGCTCGACGCCAGTTTCTTCGACTTCACCGGCATCGGCACCGGCTCGATCATCACCTACGTGCTGACCTACGGCTTCGGCCTGCTGATCGGCCAGGACATCTGGCAGCGCGTGTTCACCGCCCGCACCCCGCGCGTGGCCACCGCCGGCGGCATCGGCTCCGGGGTCTACTGCCTGGTCTACGGTCTGGCGGGCGCGTTGATCGGGGCCGCGGCGAAGGTGCTCTACCCGGCGCTCGCCAGTGCGCAGGACGCCTTCGCCACCATCGTCGAGGACCTGCTGCCCGCCGGGGTCCGGGGGCTGGTGCTGGCAGCGGCGCTCTCGGCGATGATGTCCACCGCCAGCGGTGCGCTGATCGCCTGCTCCACGGTGAGCACCACGGACCTGATGGCCAAGCTGCGCGGCCGGGCGGCGCCCTCGGGCGAGGACGCGGAGGTCAGCCGGAACCGGGTGACCACGCTGGTGCTCGGCCTGGTCGCGATCGGCATCGCGATGGTGGTCACCGACGTGGTCGCCGCGCTGACCATCGCCTACAACATCCTCGTCGGCGGCCTGCTGGTGGCGATCCTCGGCGGGCTGTTCTGGAAGCGCGGCACCCGCCAGGGCGCGGTCGCCTCGATGGCGGTCGGCGCGCTGGCCGCGATCGCGCTGATGATCGCCGACGGCATGGCGGCGAACTCGCCGATCTACTGGGGCCTCGGCAGCAGCCTGCTGGTCTACGTCGTGGTCAGCCTCAGCACACCGCCGACTTCCGCCACCGTCCTGGCCCAGTGGAGCGAACGGCTCTCCGGCCGCGAGACCGTCGAAGCAGAGAAGGAGTTCACGCAGTGACGCAGCAGTCCCCGATCGGGCCGGTCGACTCGTCGAAGGTGCCGAGGTTCGCCGGTTTCGCCACCTTCGCCCGGCTGCCGCGGGCGGACCAGGTCGAGCGCGCCGATGTCGCCGTGGTGGGGGTGCCATTCGACGCCGGGGTGTCCTACCGGCCCGGCGCCCGCTTCGGCCCGGCCGCGGTGCGCGAGGCCAGCCGCCTGCTCCGGCCGTACCACCCCGAGCTGGACGTCTCGCCGTTCGACACCGCGCAGGTGGTCGACGCCGGGGACATCGCGATCAACCCGTTCAACATCGGCGAGGCGATCGAAACCCTGCAGCACGAGGCGGAAGCGCTCACCGCGGACGGCACGAAGCTGGTCACCGTCGGCGGTGACCACACCATCGCGCTGCCGCTGCTGCGTGCGGCGGCGAAGCAGCACGGGCCGGTGGCGCTGCTGCACTTCGACGCGCACCTGGACACCTGGGACACCTACTTCGGTGAGCCGTACACGCACGGCACCCCGTTCCGGCGAGCGTCCGAGGAGGGCATCCTCGACACCAGCGCGCTGTCGCACGTGGGCACGCGCGGGCCGCTGTACGGCAAGCGGGACCTCGAAGAGGACCGCCGGCTCGGCTTCGGCATCGTCACCTCCGGCGACGTGCTCCGCCGCGGGGTGGCCGAAACGGTCGACGCGCTGCGCCGGCGCATCGGCGACCGGCCGCTGTACGTCTCCATCGACATCGACGTGCTCGACCCGGCGCACGCCCCCGGCACCGGCACCCCGGAGGCGGGCGGCCTGACCAGCCGCGAGCTGCTGGAGATCGTGCGCGGGCTGCGCGGGCTGAACCTGGTCGGCGGGGACGTGGTGGAACTGGCCCCGGCCTACGACCACGCCGAGATCACCGCCATCGCCGCCTCGCACGTGGCCTACGACCTGGTCAGCCTGCTCGCGCTCGGGAAGTCCGCATGAGGATCGGCGGTGACCTGGTCGTCGAGACGCTGCGCGCGCTCGGCGCGGACACCGTGTTCGGCCTGCCCGGCCAGCACGCGCTCGGCCTGTTCGAAGCCCTGCGGCGCACGCCGGAACTGCGGCTGGTCGGCGCGCGGGTGGAGAACAACCTGGCGTTCGCGGCCGACGGGCACGCCCGCGCGCGGCTGGCGGCGGCCCCGCCCGGGCCGGTCCCGGTGACCCCGATGATCGTCTCCACCGGTCCGGGTGCGCTGCTGACCCTGGCGTCGCTGCAGGAATCCCGCGCGTCCTCGGTGCCGGTGCTCGGCATCTCCAGCCAGGTCCCGGTGGCCGGGCTGGGCGGCGGGCGGCACGGTTACCTGCACGAGCTGCCCGACCAGCGGGCGAGCTTCCGCGACGTGGTCAAGTCGACGCACGTGGTGCGCACCGCCAGCCAGATCCCGACGGCCCTGCGCGAGGCGTGGGAATCGGCGGCGACCGTGCCGTACGGGCCGGTGTGGGTGGAGATCCCGCAGGACGTGCTGCTCGCCCCGGCCACGCTGCCGCCGATCACCTCGGTCAGCGCCGATCCGCGACCGCTGCCGCCGCTGCCGGAACTGGTCGCCGAAGCGGCCCGGCTGCTGGGCGCGGCGCGGAACCCGGTCATCCTGGCGGGCGGTGGCGTGGTCCGCTCGGGCGCGCAGGCGGAACTGCGGGCGCTGGCCGAACTCGTCCGGGCGCCGGTGCTGTCCTCCTTCGGCGGCAAGGGTTCCTTCGACCAGGACCACCCGCTCTCCGGCCAGTCCTGGCTGGAGGACTGGCATTCCACCGAATTCCTCGCCGACGCCGACGTGCTGCTCGTGCTCGGTTCCGGCCTCGGCGAGCTGACCGGCAACTACCACCGGTTCCGCCCGCGCGGCCGGGTGATCCAGATCGAGGCGGACGCCGGAAAGCTCGAAGCCAACCACCCGGCGCTGGGCATCCACGCCGACGTCCGGCTCGCCCTGGCCGCGCTGCTGGCGGCGACGCCGTCGCGGGCGGCCGACGGCCGGGCCGAGGCCGCGGTCGCCTGCCTGCTGCGCAGGATCCGCGAGCGGATCGGCAAGCAGCCGCTGGAGGCCGAGCAGCGGGTGCTCGCCGAAGTCCGCGCGGCGCTGCCGGAAGGCACGCAGAGCTTCTGGGACATGACCGTGCTCGGTTACTGGGCCTGGTCGGCCTGGGACGCCGGCGGTGCCCCGATCCACACCGCGCAGGGAGCGGGCGGGCTGGGCTACGGCCTGCCGGGGGCGCTGGGGGCGGCCGCGGCGGGCCGGGGCCCGGTGCTGGCCGTTTCCGGGGACGGCGGCGCGATGTACGGCATCGCCGAACTGGCCACCGCGGTGCAGCACGGCCTGGACGTCACCTGGCTCATCGTCGATGATGGCGGGTACGGCATCCTCCGCGAGTACATGACCGGCGCGTTCGGGCAGCCGCACGCCACCGAGCTGGCCCGGCCGGACTTCACCGCACTGGCGAGGGCGTTCGGCGTCCCAGCTCGTCTGTCCACTGTGGACACACTGCGGGCCGACCTGGCGAGCGCGCTGGCCACGCCGGGGCCCGGCGTGGTGGTGCTGCCCGCGGTGCTGCGCATGTTCGAACCCACCCACCTCGACAAGTGAGGCAACGCATGGACTTCGGCAACTTCATCGGCGGCGGGGAAGCACCCGCCGCGGACGGGCGGGTACTGGAGCTGGTCGATCCCGCCACCGGCGAGGTGTCCGGCACCAGCGCGCTGTCCGGTGAGTCCGATGTGGACGCCGCACTGGAGTCGGCGCGGCTGGCGTTCCGCGCGTGGCGGCGCAGCACCCCGGCGCGGCGGCAGCTGGCCCTGCTGAAGATCGCCGACGCGCTGGAGGCGCGGGCCGGGGAGTTCGCGGACGTGGAGGTCCGCCAGACCGGCAAGATCCGCCGGGTGGTGCTCGAAGAGGAGATCCCGGAGAGCGTGAGCGCGCTGCGGTTCTTCGCCGGGGCCGCCCGGCAGCTCGAAGGCACCGCGTCCGCCGAGTACCTGCCGGGGCACACCTCGGCCGTCCGGCGGGAACCGATCGGCGTGTGCGCGCAGATCGCGCCGTGGAACTACCCGCTGATGATGGGCGTGTGGAAGATCGCGCCGGCGCTGGCGGCGGGCAACACCGTGGTGCTCAAACCGGCCGAGACCACGCCGGGCAGCGCGGTGCTGCTGGCGAAGCTGGCCGCGGAGTTCCTGCCGGTGGGGGCGTTCAACGTGATCTGCGGTGATCGTGACACCGGGCGCGCGCTCGTCCGGCACCCGGTCCCCGAGCTGGTTTCGATCACCGGGTCGACCAGGGCCGGGATCGACGTGGCCACCGTCGCCGCGGCCGACCTCAAGCGCACGCACCTCGAACTCGGCGGCAACGCGCCACTGCTGGTGTTCGACGACGTGAACCCGGAGGAAGCCGCCGCGGGCATCGTCGGGGCCGCGTTCTACAACGCCGGCCAGGACTGCACCGCGGGCAGCCGGGTGCTGGTGCACGAGCGCATCCACGACGAGTTCGTGGCGGTGCTGGCCAAGGCCGCCGCGGCGAACCGCCCCGGCATCGACTTCGGGCCGCTGAACAGCGCCGCGCAACTGGACCGGGTGCGCGGGCTGATCGAGCGGCTGCCCGCGCACGCCACCGTGCGCACCGGCGGCACCAGCCCGGCCGGCGCCGGGTTCTACTTCGAGCCCACCGTGGTTTCCGGGCTGGCGCAGGACGACGAGATCGTGCAGGAGGAGGTCTTCGGGCCGGTGATCACCGTGCAGCGGTTCAGCGGGGAAGCCGAGGCCGTGGAACTGGCCAACGACGTGCCGTACGGACTGGCGTCCTCGGTCTGGACCAATGACCATTCGCGGGCGGTGCGGGTCTCCGGGGAACTCGACTTCGGCTGCGTGTGGATCAACACGCACGGCCCGCTGGCCGCCGAGATGCCGCACGGCGGTTTCGGCCATTCGGGCCACGGCAAGGACCTTTCGGCGTATGCGTTCGCCGAGTACACCCGGGTCAAGCACGTGATGACGCGTTACGAATAACCCGGAACCAGCTCACAGCACGGCCCACGACGGCCACCACGGCGGGTGGCCCCCGGCACAACCGGGGGCCACCGGCTCCGGCGCCCACACCGCCATGCTGCCCCAGACCGAGGCGACCACCAGCACCGCGGTCAGCAGCAGGCAGGCCAGCACCCCGGCGAACCGCGCCCCGGAGCTGTCGCCGTCCAGGAACAACGGGAACAGCCCGGCGTAGAGCAGGGTGAACGCGAGGAAGTTGACCGCCCACAGCACCGGCTGCACGGAGAACACCAGCGTGCCGGAGTTCTCCACGGCGGACACCCCGACCAGGCACTCGTCCCGCGCCGAGGACAGCAGGTACAGGTCGAGCCAGGACACGGCGGTACCCAGCCCCGCACCGGCCACGCCGAGCGCGACCACCGTGCGGGACGGTGCGGCGACCGTCAGCTGTCGGGTCATCACCCACCACTGTGACACCGGCGGATAACGCGAAGACAACGAAAGACGGTTTCGACATGCCCAAGATCACCAGTGTGGAGCACCACGGCATCGCGCCGATCCCGGTGGCGGAGCAGACTTCCCGCCCGCGAGACCTGTTCCGGCTCGCCTTCGGCGGTGCGAACACCTTCGCCACCATCATCCTCGGCACGCTGCCGATCGCCTACGGGCTCAGCTTCCCCGCGGCCGCCGCGGCGACGGTCACCGGCGTGCTGGCCGGTGCCTGCGTGCTCGCGCCGATGGCCCTGTTCGGGCCGGTGACCAGGACGAACAACGCGGTTTCCTCCGGGGCGCACTTCGGTGTGGTCGGCCGGTGCGTCGGCTCGTTCCTGTCCCTGCTCACCGCGATCACCTTCTTCGCCATCTCGGTGTGGGTCAGCGGGGACGCGGTCGCCGGTGCGGCACAACGGTTGTTCGGCTTCGACGGCGGCGAGCTGCTGCGCGGCCTCGCCTACGGGGTGATCGCGCTCGCCACGCTGGTGGTCTGCCTCTACGGCTACCGGTTCATGCTGCTGATCAACCGGATCGCGGTGGTGCTGGGCACGGTCATCATGCTGCTCGGGGTTTTCGCATATGGTGGGAAATTCGACCCGGCGTTCCCCGGCACCGGTGACCACGCGCTCGGTTCGTTCTGGCCGACGTGGATCCTGGCCGCGCTGACCGTGATGGCGAACCCGATCTCCTTCGGCGCCTTCCTCGGCGACTGGTCGCGTTACATCCCGGCCACGCACAGCCGCCGTTCCCTGCTGGCGGCCCCGTTCCTGGCGCAGGTGGCCACGCTGCTGCCGTTCGGCTTCGGCATCGCCACGGCCACCCTGGTCACCGACGCCGGCGACTACATCACCGGGCTGACCGCGATTTCCCCGCTGTGGTACGCCATTCCGCTCATCGCGGTGGCGCTGATCGGCGGCTTGTCCACCGGTACCACCGCGTTGTACGGCACCGGGCTCGACTTCTCCTCGATCTTCGTGCGGTTGAGCCGGATCCGGGCGACGCTGCTGATCGGCACGCTGTCGGTGGTGTTCATCTTCGTCGGCAACTTCGCGCTGGACGTGGTCTCCAGCATCAACGCCTTCGCCACGCTGATCGTGCTGTGCACCTCGCCGTGGATGGTGATCATGATGATCGGTTACCTGGTGCGGCGCGGGTGCTACGACCCGGCGGACCTGCAGGTGTTCAACCAGGGCCGCCGCGGCGGGCGGTACTGGTTCACCCGCGGGGTGAACTGGCGGGCGATGGCCGCCTGGCTGCCCGCCACCGCGCTCGGCCTGCTCACCGCGAACACCCCGATGATCGCCGGTCCGCTGCGGGCGGTGGCGGGTGGCGTGGACATCAGCCTGCCCGCCACCCTGCTCACCGCCGCCGTGCTCTACCCGGTGCTGCTCAAGGTCTTCCCCGAGCCACCCGAGGTCTACGCGCGGCCGGAGGAACCGGCCGTCAGTCCTGCCGTGCCTTGACCGGGCGCTCCCGCCTGGCTCCCGGTGTCACTCCAGAGATTGGCTCAAAGCGGCCTCGCCGCCGTGCCGGAGGCGCGGCAGCGTCACAGCGGTCCACTCGGTGACCTTGCGGGCGACGTCCTGGGCGGTCAGGCCGATCCCGGCGAGCACCTCGTCGCGGGTGCCGTGGTCGAGGAAGCGCTGCGGCACGGCCAGGTCCCGCACCGGCACCGCGCAGTCGGCGTCGCGGAGGGCGGCGGCCAGCAGGGAGCCGAAACCGCCGTGGCGCCCGTTGTCCTCCACGGTGACCACCAGGCGGTGCGCCTCGGCGAGCGCGGTCAGCTCACCGGGCACCGGCAGCACCCACCGCGGGTCCACCACGGTGACGCCGATGCCCTGGTCGGCCAGCCGGTCCGCGGCGGCCAGGCCCAGCTTGGCGAAGGCACCGACGGCGACCAGCAGCACGTCGGTCCCGGCGCCGTCGGCCGGGCGGCGCAGCACGTCGACCACGCCGAGCCGGTCCACCGCGGGCACCGACTCGATCACCCCGCCGCGGGAGAACCGGAGCGCGGTCGGCCCGTCGGAGACGGCCACCGCCTCCCGCAGCTCCTCGCGCAGGGTCACCGCGTCGCGGGGCGCGGCCACCCGCATCCCGGGCACCAGGCCGAGCAGCGACAGGTCCCACATGCCGTGGTGGCTGGCCCCGTCCGGCCCGGTGATGCCCGCCCGGTCGAGCACGAAGGTGACCGCCTGGCGGTGCAGCGCCACGTCCATCAGCACCTGGTCGAAGGCGCGGTTGAGGAAGGTGGCGTAGATGGCCACCACCGGGTGCATGCCGCCCATGGCCAGCCCGGCGGCCGAGGCCACCGCGTGCTGCTCGGCGATGCCGACGTCGTACCAGCGGTCGGGGTGGGCCTCGGCGAACTTGTGCAGCCCGGTGGAGCGCAGCATGGCCGCGGTGATCGCCACCACGTCCTCGCGTTCCGCGCCGATGGCGGCCAGTTCGTCGCCGAACACCCCGGTCCAGCTCGGGCCCTTGACCGGCGGCAGGCCGGTCTCCGGGTCCAGCGGATCGGTCTGGTGCATCTGGTCGTGCACGTGGTTGACCGCGGGCTCGTAGCCGTGCCCCTTCTCGGTCACCGCGTGCACGATCACCGGGCCGCCGAAGGCCTTGGCGCTGTGCAGCGCCTTCTCCAGCGCGGGCAGGTCGTGGCCGTCGACCGGGCCGACGTACTTGAGCCCGAGGTCGGCGAACATGCGCTGCGGGCTGACCGCGTCCTTGAGCCCGGCCTTGGCCGCGTGCAGCGCGGCGTAGACCGGCTTGCCCACGACCGGGGTGCGGCGGAGCAGTTCACGGCCGCCGTCGAGCAGGCGCTCGTAACCCGGCCGCAGGCGCAGCGAAGCCAGGTGCTCGGCGAGCCCGCCGATGGTCGGCGAGTAGGACCGGCCGTTGTCGTTGACCACGATCACCACCGGCCGGTGCGGGGCGGCGGCGATGTTGTTCAGCGCCTCCCAGCACATGCCGCCGGTCAGCGCGCCGTCGCCGACCACGGCGACCGCGTGCCTGCCGCCGCCGGTCAGCTCGAACGCCTTCGCCAGGCCGTCCACATAGGACAAGGCGGCCGAGGCGTGGCTGTTCTCCACCAGGTCGTGCTCGCTCTCGGCGCGCGAGGGGTAACCGGTGAGCCCGCCCTGCTGGCGCAGCCCGTCGAAGCCGGGGTGCCTGCCGGTGACGATCTTGTGCACGTAGCTCTGGTGCCCGACGTCCCAGACGATCGCGTCCGACGGCGAGTCGAACACCCGGTGCAGGGCCAGGGTCAGCTCCACCACCCCGAGGTTGGGCCCGAGGTGACCGCCGGTCCGGCACACCTTCTCGACCAGGAAGTCCCGGATCTGCCCGGCGAGCAGCTCCAGCTCGTCGTGCCCCATCCGCTTCAGGTCCGCCGGTCCGTGCACGGATTCCAGCAACGTCACGCTCCACCTCGCCTGCTCGACAACCGTCGTCGACCGCCCAGTCTACGGAGGCCCGCCGCGGCCGGATCCGCCACGCGGCTGGCATCACGTCACGTCCGGGTGATCCCCGGGCTGACCAGCAGTAGAGCGGCACCGTCACCCGGTCGCCCGCGGTGGGAAAACCACCGCCCGTGCCGGTGACCTGTGAAGCCGATCACCGGCCGATCGGGATGGCGAGCACGCCCGAACGGCGTAGGATCCCCCCTCGCACGCGCGCGAAACGGACTCAGGTCGAAAGAGGGCAGATGGCGGACTTCTTCATCGGTGGACAGTGGGTGGCTCCGCGGGCGGGGGGCACCAGGGAGATCCGGTGCCCGGCCAACGGCTCGCTGGTCGCCGAGGTCGCCGAAGGCACCAGGGAGGACACCGAGGCGGCCATCGCCGCCGCCCGCGACGCCTTCGACAACGGGCCGTGGCCGACCACCCCCAGCTGGGAACGCGGGGACGTGCTGCTCCGGGTGGCCCAGCTGCTGGAGCGCGACAAGGCGAGCTTCGCCAGGGCCGAATCGCTGGACACCGGCAAGCGGCTGGTGGAGAGCGAGTACGACATGGCCGACATCGCCGCCTGCTTCCGCTACTTCGGCAAGCTCGCCGGGCAGGCCGGCGGCCGGGTGGTGGACACCGGCAACCCGGACGCGATCAGCCGGATCACCTACGAACCGGCCGGCGTCTGCGGGCTGATCACGCCGTGGAACTACCCGCTGCTGCAGACCGCCTGGAAGGTGGCCCCGGCGCTGGCCGCCGGTTGCACCTTCGTGCTCAAGCCGAGCGAGCTGACCCCGCACACCTCGATCATGCTGATGCGCCTGCTGATGGAGGCGGGTGTGCCGGACGGGGTGGCCAACCTGGTGCTGGGCGCGGGGCCGGTGGCGGGGGCGCCGCTGGCCGAGCACCCGGACGTCGACCTGGTCTCGTTCACCGGCGGGCTGGCCACCGGCCGGGTGGTGGCCGCGGCCGCCGCGGCCACGGTCAAGAAGGTGGCGCTGGAACTGGGCGGCAAGAACCCGAACGTGGTCTTCGCCGACGCCGACTTCGACACCGCGGTGGACCACGCGCTGACCGCGGTCTTCCTGCACTCCGGCCAGGTCTGCTCGGCAGGCGCCCGGCTGATCGTGCAGGAGGAGCTGCACGACCGGCTGGTCGACGAGATCGTGCGGCGGGCCGAGCTGATCCGCATCGGCGGGCCGTTCGACCCCGACGCCGAGACCGGGCCGCTGATCTCCGCGGCGCACCTGGAGAAGGTGGAGCACTACGTGGCCACCGCGGTCGCCGAGGGCGCGGTGCTGCGCACCGGCGGGAAGCGGCCGGAGGGCGAGAAGTACGCCGGTGGCCACTACTACCTGCCGACCGTGCTGGACGGCGTGGCGCAGGGCAGTCACGCGGTCACCGAGGAGTCCTTCGGCCCGGTGCTCACCGTGGAGACCTTCACCGACGAGGACGACGCGGTGCGCATCGCCAACGACACGCACTACGGCCTGGCCGGTGCGGTGTTCACCGGCGACGTGTCCAAGGCGCAGCGGGTGGCGAACCGGCTGCGGCACGGCACGGTCTGGATCAACGACTACCACCCGTACCTGCCGCAGGCCGAGTGGGGCGGGTTCAAGCAGTCCGGCTTCGGCCGCGAACTGGGCCCGACCGGGCTGGCCGAGTACCAGGAGGCCAAGCACATCTACCAGAACACGCGGCCGGGCCCGCAGCACTGGTTCTCCGGCGAGCGGCGCTGACGGCCGGGAGGGGCGTGCGATGAGTCAGACCGACGACGGCCTGGCCGGGTTCGGCTACAAGCAGGAACTGGAGCGGACCCTCGGCAACTTCCACACCTTCGCCGCCGGTATCTCCTACATCTCCATCCTCACCGGCACGTTCCAGCTGTTCTACTTCGGGTTCGGCTTCGGCGGACCGGCCTACTGGTGGTCGTGGCCGCTGGTGTTCGCCGGGCAGCTGATGGTCGCGCTGTCCTTCGCCGAACTGGCCGCGCACTACCCGGTGGCGGGTTCGATCTACAACTGGTCGAAGCGGCTCGGCAGCCCGCACGTGGCCTGGCTGGCCGGCTGGATGATGCTGACCGCGTCGATCGTCTCGATCGCTTCGGTGGCGCTGGCCTACCAGATCACGCTGCCGCAGATCCTCGGCTTCTTCCAGTTCGTGGAGAACCCCGCGGTGAACGCGGTGCTCCTCGGCACGGTGTTCATCGTGTTCACCACCGTGGTCAACGCCTGGGGTGTGCAGCTGATGGCGCGGATCAACAGCGCCGGGGTGTTCATCGAGCTGATCGCCGCGGTGCTGCTGGTCGTGCTGCTGGCGGCGAACACCACCCGCGGGCCGGGGGTGGTGCTGGAAACCCACGGCGCCGGAGCCGGGCAGGCAGGCGGTTACCTCGGCGCGTTCCTGGTGGCCTCGCTCGCCTCCACCTACGTGATGTACGGCTTCGACACGGCCAGCTCGCTCGGTGAGGAGTCGCACGACCCGCGCCGCAACGCGCCGAAGGCCATCCTGCGCGCGCTGATCGCCTCCTTCCTGCTCGGCGGGCTGATCCTGCTGTTCGCGCTGATGGCGGTCGGCGACATCGGCAGTCCCGAGATCGCCACCGGCGGGCTGCAGTTCATCGTGCTGGACGTGCTGGGCAGCACGGTCGGCAAGATCCTGCTGATCACCGTGGTCATCGCGATCACCGTGTGCATCCTGGCGGTGCAGTCGGCGGCGATCCGGATGATGTTCGCGATGGCGCGCGACAACGCGCTGCCCGCCGGGTCGAAGCTGGCACGGATTTCGCCGAAGACGAAGACGCCGGTGGTGCCCGCGGTGGTGGCCGGGGTGATCGCGGTGGTCATCCTGGTGGTCAACATCAACCAGCCGCAGATCTTCACGGTGATCACCAGCATCGGCATCATCATGATCTACTTCGCCTACCTGCTGGTGACGGTGCCGATGCTGGTCAAGCGGCTGCGGGGGCAGTGGCCGCCGCCGGAGGTGCCGGGGAGGAAGTACTTCTCCCTCGGCAGGCTGGGCCTGCCGGTGAACGTCCTGGGTGTGCTGTGGGGCCTGGGCATGATCGTGAACCTGGCGTGGCCGCGCCGGGAGGTCTACAACGCCACCGAGCCCCACCACTGGTACCTGCGGTGGGGCGCGGTGCTCTTCGTCGGCGCGGTGGCCGCGCTGGGCTTCGCCTACTACTGGTTCCGGTTGCGCCACCGCACCGGCGTTCTCGACGACCACCGCGCCGAAGCGGCGCGCGAGCAGGCAGAGGAGACTGCGTGAGCGAGGAGTTCGACTACGTCATCGTGGGCGGGGGCACGGCGGGTTCGGTGCTGGCCGCCCGGTTGTCGGAGGACCCCTCGGTCACCGTGTGCCTGCTCGAAGCCGGACCGTCCGATGTGGACGACGACGCGATCCTGCGGCTGGACCGGTGGATGGGCCTGCTGGAATCGGCGTACGACTGGGACTACCCGGTCGAGCCGCAGGGGTCGGGCAACTCGTTCCTGCGCCACGCCAGGGCGAAGGTGCTCGGCGGCTGCTCCTCGCACAACTCGTGCATCGCCTTCTGGGCCCCGGCCGAGGACCTCGACGAGTGGGCCTCGCTCGGCCTGCCCGGCTGGTCGGCGGCCGACATCTTCCCGCTGTACCGGGAACTCGAGACCAACGACGGGCCGGGTGAGCACCACGGCCGGTCCGGTCCGGTGACCATCCGCTCGGTGCCGCCGCGCGACCCGGTCGGTGTGGCCCTGCTGGAGGCGTGCGAGCAAGCCGGCATTCCGCGCACGGAGTTCAACTCCGGCAAAACCGTGACGCACGGCGCGAACTGGTTCCAGATCAACGCCCGTGAGGACGGCACCCGCTCCTCGGCGTCGGTGTCCTACCTGCACCCGATCATCGGGCAGCGGAAGAACCTGGAGGTCCGGACCGGGCTGCGGGCGAAGAGGCTGCTCTTCGACGGCAAGCGCTGCACCGGGGTCGAGTACCAGGCGCCGGACCTGCTGCACAGCCGGGAGATCCTGGCCCGCCGCGAGGTGGTGCTCAGCGCCGGCGCGATCGACTCGCCGAAGCTGCTGATGCTCTCGGGCATCGGGCCCGCCGGGCACCTGCGCGAGGTCGGCGTCGAGGTGCTGGTGGACGCGCCGGGCGTCGGTGAGAACCTGCAGGACCACCCCGAGGGCCTGGTCCAGTGGGAGGCCAGGCAGCCGATGGTCACCGAATCCACGCAGTGGTGGGAGATCGGCATCTTCACCACCACCGAGCCCGGCCTGGACCGGCCGGACCTGATGTTCCACTACGGTTCGGTGCCGTTCGACCTGAACACCCGGCGGCACGGCTACCCGACCACGGAGAACGGCTTCTGCCTGACGCCGAACGTCACCCGCAGCCGGTCGACCGGCACGGTCCGCCTGCGCACCATGGACTTCCGCGACCGGCCGAAGGTGGATCCGCGGTACTTCACCGATCCGCACGACATGCGCGTGATGACCCGCGGCGTGCGGCTGGCCAGGGAGATCGTCGCCCAGCCCGCGATGGCCGCGCACGCCGGTGCCGAACTCGCCCCGGGCCCCGAAGCCCGGAGCGACGACGAGATCGCCGATTACCTGCGCAAGACGCACAACACCGTCTACCACCCGTCCTGCACGGTGAAGATGGGCGCCGAAGACGACCCGCTGGCCGTGCTGGACGAACGCCTGCGGGTCCGGGGCGTCGAGGGGTTGCGCGTCTGCGACGGCTCGGCGATGCCCTTCCTGGTCGCGGTGAACCCGTGCATCACCACCATGGCCATCGGCGAGAAGTGCGCCGACATGATGGCCGAAGACGCCCGGTGACGCGCCCGCCCCCTGACCAAGCCGACGCGCCCCAAGACACCCCAAGCCAACCCCCAAGGTGAGCCGGGAACAAAACGCGAGCGCCCACCACACCCCCCGCCCCATCACCCTCAGTGCAGCAAAGCCACGCACTCCACGTGATGCGTCATCGGGAACGCGTCAAAAGCCCGCAACCCCGCCAGTTCGTACCCGTGCTCCCCGAACGTGGCCAGGTCCCGGGCCAGCGCCGCCGGATCGCAGGCCACGTAGACCACGCGCTCCGGTGACCCCTCGGCGATCGCGTCGACCACGGCCTTGCCGGCACCCTTGCGCGGCGGGTCCAGCACCACCACGTCCGGGCGCTCGTCGTCCGGGTCGAGCGAGGCCAGCACCTGCTCGACCCGGCCGGAGCGCCAGTGCACCTGCGGCAGGTCCACCAGGTTCGCCGTGCCGTCGACCACCGCGCGGTGGCCCGATTCGACCGCCAGCACGTTCCCCCGCGGCCCCACCTGCTCGGCCAGCACCGAGGCGAACAGGCCGACCCCCGCGTACAGGTCCCACACCCGCCCGGTCAACGGCGCACGCGCCCAGTCGCCGACCACCGCGGCGAAGGTGTCCGCCGCGGCCGGGTGCACCTGCCAGAACCCGTGGGCGGCCAGCCGCCAGTCGCGGCCCGCGGCGTGCTGCACGGCGACGCCGCCACTGTCCACGTGCACCTGACCGTCACCGTCCGCGGTGACCTCGATCTCCGTGCCCGGCCGCCAGGTCCGCGCCAGCACGTCGTCGAGCGCGCCGGGCACGGTGATCGGGCAACCGTTGTCCCCCAACGGGACCACCCGGTGGCTCCGGTGCGCCCGCAGGCCCGCGCGCCCGTCCCGGCCGGCCACCAGCCGCACCCGCGTCCGCCAGCCGAGCGGGCCGCCGGGCAGCTCCTCGACCTCGACCGCCCGCTCGATCCCGGCCAGCCGCCGCAGCTGCTCGGCGACCACCGCGCCCTTCAGCTCCCGTTGCGCCGCCGGGGAGGCGTGCTGCCAGTCGCAGCCACCGCACAACCCGGGACCGGCCAGCGGGCACGGCGGTGCCACCCGATCCGGCGACGCGGTGAGCACCTCGACCGCGTCGGCCCGGCAGAACGAGCCGCCCTTGTCCTCGGTGACCTCGGCCACCACCCGCTCCCCCGGCAGGGCGTGGCGGACGAAGACCACCCGGTTCTCGGCCCGGCCGACGCAGTGCCCGCCGTGCGCCACCGCGGTGATCTCCAGTTCGACCCGCCTGCCGGTCCAGTCCACGCTCATTTGCCGTGCTCCGAAGTAGACCGCGTGCTGCCCAGCAGGCCGCGGCGCACGTCACCGGCGGCCGGGCGCTCCCGGTCGGCGCGGTCGTGCGCCTTCACCGAGGACTTCAGCTGCCACGGCACGCTGGTCACCATGACGCCCGGCTGGAACAGCAGCCTGCCCTTGAGCCGCAGCGCGCTCTGGTTGTGCAGCACCTGCTCCCACCAGTGCCCCACCACGTACTCCGGGATGAACACCGTGACCACGTGACGCGGGTTGTCGCCGCGGATGCGCTTGACGTAGTCCAGCACCGGCTTGGTGATCTCGCGGTAGGGCGACTCGACCACCTTCAGCGGCACCTTGAAGTCGTGCTTGCTCCAGGCCGAAACCAGTTTGCGGGTGTCGGTGTCGTCCACGTTGACGGTGACCGCTTCGAGCACGTCCGGCCGGGTCGCCTTGGCGTAGGCCAGCGCCCGCAGCGTCGGCCGGTGCAGCTGGGACACCAGCACCACGGCGTGGTTGCGGGAGGGCAGCACGGCGGGCTTTTCGTCCTCCTTGCGCAGTTCCTCGGCGACCCGGTCGTAGTGCTTCCGGATCGCGCTCATCAGCAGGAAGATCAGCACCATCGCGACGATGGCGATCCAGGCCCCGGCGAGGAACTTGGTGATCAGCACGATGACCAGCACCGAACCGGTCATCACCAGGCCGAAGGTGTTGATCGCCTGGGACTGCCGCATCCGGCGCCGTTCCGCCGGTTCCGGCGGGTTCCCGGTCCGGCCCAGCAACCGGTTCCAGTGCCGCAGCATGCCGATCTGGCTCAGCGTGAACGAGACGAACACCCCGACGGTGTAGAGCGGGATCAGCCGGGTCACCTCGGCTTCGAAGGCGACCACCAGCACGATGGCGAACCCGGCCAGGAACAGGATGCCGTTGGAGAAGGCCAGCCGGTCACCGCGGGTGTGCAGCTGGCGCGGCAGGAACCGGTCCTGCGCCAGGATCGAGCCGAGCACCGGGAAGCCGTTGAACGCGGTGTTCGCGGCCAGCACCAGGATCAGCCCGGTGACCACGATGACGAAGAAGTAACCGAAGCCGAACCCGGAGAACACCGTGTGCGCCAGCTGCACGATCAGCGTGTCCTGGGCGTAGCCCGGCGGGGCGTTGAGCAGCTGCCGCGCCGGGTCCTCGGCCAGCACCACCCCGGTCTCGCGGGCCAGCACGATGATGCCCATGAACATGGTCACCGCGATCAGGCCGAGCATCAGCAGGGTGGTCGCGGCGTTGCGGGACTTGGGCTTGCGGAAGGCGGGCACGCCGTTGCTGATCGCCTCCACCCCGGTCAGCGCCGCGCAGCCCTGGGTGAACGCACGCAGCACCAGGAACACCATCGCCAGCCCGGCCAGGTGCTCGTTGTCCTCGGCCAGCTGCAGCCCGGCGCTGTCCGCCCGCAGTTCCTCACCGGCCACCAGGGTGCGGTAGAGCCCGGTGCCGATCATCAGGAAGATGCCGACCATGAAGGCGTAGGTGGGCACCGCGAAGGTGCTGCCGGACTCGCGGATGCCGCGCAGGTTCATCCCCGACAGCAGCAGGATCGCCCCGACGCAGAAGAGCACCTTGTGCTCGGCCACGAACGGCACCAGCGCGCCGATGTTCGCCGCCGCCGAGGAGATGGACACCGCGACCGTGAGCACGTAGTCGACCAGCAGCGCGCTGGCCACGGTCAGCCCCGCCTTCGGGCCGATGTTCACCGTGGCGACCTCGTAGTCCCCGCCGCCGCTGGGATAGGCGTGCACGTTCTGCCGGTAGCTGGCCACCACGGCCAGCATGACCACCACCACGACCAGCCCGATCCACGGCGACATGGTGAACGCGGCCAGGCCGGCCACGCTGAGCGTCAGGAAGATCTCCTGCGGCGCGTAGGCCACGCTGGACAGCGCGTCGGACGCGAAGACCGGCAGGGCGATGCGCTTGGGCAGCAGGTTGTGGGCCAGGCGGTCGCTGCGGAACGGCCGCCCCAGGACCAGCCGCTTGACCGCGGTGGCGAACTTGGACACGGCGGAAGGGTAATCCAGTGCTCACCCGTCCAGCCGAGCGCCGCGCGGTAAGGCGCCCTCCCCCGCACCCGGTGCTGCCGGTAGGTTCACGGCTGGTGTGTGAGATTAGGGAGGCGCAACGGTGCACGTGGTGATCATGGGGTGCGGCCGGGTCGGCGCATCGCTGGCCGCCGCACTCGGACGGCTCGGGCACGAGGTGGCGGTGATCGACCGCAACCAGCAGTCGTTCCGCCGGCTGGGCAGCGACTTCCACGGCCAGCAGGTGGTCGGGGTCGGGTTCGACCGGCGGGTGCTGATCGAGGCGGGCATCGAGCGCGCCGGGGCGTTCGCGGCGGTGTCCAGCGGGGACAACTCGAACATCATCTCGGCCAGGGTGGCCAGGGAGAACTTCGGCGTCGAGCACGTGGTGGCGCGCATCTACGACCACAAGCGCGCCGCGGTCTACGAGCGGCTCGGCATCCCGACGGTGGCCACCGTGCCGTGGACCACCGACCGCTTCCTGCGCACCCTGCTGCCCGACGGGGTGGCCTCGGCCTGGCGGGACCCCTCCGGCACGGTCGCCCTGCTGCAGCTGCCGCTGCACGAGGACTGGATCGGCCGCAGCGTGGCCCAGCTGCAGCAGGAGACCGGCGCGCGGGTGGCGTTCATCATGCGCTTCGGCACCGGCGTGCTGCCCGATTCGAAGGCCGTGCTGCAGTCCGGGGACGTGGTGTACGTGGCCGCGCACTCGGGCACGGTGAGCGATGTGACCAGCGTCGCCTCGCGCGCCCCGGAGGAGGAGAGCTGATGCGGGTCGCCATTGCCGGAGCCGGTGCGGTGGGCCGGTCCATCGCCGCCGAACTGGTCGACGCCGGGCACCAGGTGATGCTCATCGAGCGCCAGGCCGACCAGTTCATGCCGGAGACCGTGGAGCAGGCCGACTGGGTGCTCGGGGACGCCTGCGAGGTCTCCACCCTGGAAGAGTCCGACATCGAGCTGTGCGACGTGGTGATCGCGGCCACCGGCGACGACAAGGTGAACCTGGTGGTGTCGCTGCTGGCGAAGACCGAGTTCGCGGTGCGGCGGGTGGTGGCCAGGGTGAACAACCCGGCCAACGAGTGGTTGTTCAACGACGCCTGGGGGGTGGACGTGGCGGTGTCCACCCCGCGCATGCTGGCGGCGATGGTGGAGGAGGCGGTCAGCGTCGGCGACCTGGTGCGGCTGATGACCTTCCGGCAGAGCCAGGCGAACCTGGTGGAGATCACCCTGCCGGAGGAGACCCCGCTGGCCGGGCGCCCGGTGCGCGACCTGGCGCTGCCGCGCGACGCCGCGCTGGTGACCATCCTGCGCGGCGAGCGGGTCATCGTGCCGCAGCCGGAGGACCCGCTGGAGGCGGGCGACGAGCTGCTGTTCGTCTCGCAGTCCGATGTGGAACCGGAGATCCGCGCGGCGCTGGGGTACTGATCGGCTGACATGGCTCAACCAGTCTGGCCGGCGCGTTACCGCCTCGACCCGGAAAGCCTGCGGGAGACCATCGAGAACCCGGCCGAACTCACCCTGTGGCTCGACGCCGCACTGGCCCGGCCGGTACCGGCGGATCCCGAGGACGAACGCGCCCACCGCACCGCCATCGGCGTCGCCGCGCGCCTGCTGGAACGGCTCGACGAGGCCGAAACCCAGCTGGCGCGCGCGGTCGAGCTGGCGAGCAGGCCGCGGGACGCGGTGCTGGCCAGGGTCCGGCTGGCCCACGTGCACCAGTGGCAGGGCCGGTTCACCCTGGCCGAATCGGAGTTCCGGCACTGCCTGCGCGACGCGCACCTGGCCGGGGACCAGGTGCACGTGGTCTACCAGCACGCCGGGAAGTGCGCCTACGACGCCGGGGACTGGGTGCTCGCGCGGGAGCGGTTCGCCACCGCGATGCGCCTGCGGCTCTACGGCGGCGACGAGGAGCTGATCGAGGCCACCAGGGTGGCGCTGGACGCCGCCGACGCGGCGGTCACCGCGGCCGGGGTGGGCGCCGAACTGGACCGGCTGGTGCCCGCGGTGCACCAGCTCACCGCGACCCGGCTGGCACCGGCCATCTTCGACCGGCACGGGCTGCCGCCGCACGCGGGCACGCTGGTCGAACTCGGCCTGCTCGGGGTGTCGAAACCGGTGCCGCTGGAGGTGGTGCGCGGGCTGCACCGCTACGTCACCGGGCTGGAGGCCCGGCTCGACGCGCTGGTCGCCACCGGCTGGCTGCTCAAAACGGCCAAAACGGTCGTGGTCAGCTCACGCGGGCGCGCGCTGCTGCGCCAGTTGGCGGTGGCCCAGGCGCAAATGGCCCGCACCCTTTGGGGCGAACCGGTTCTAGGGAAGTCACTAGCCGAGGAGGTCGTCTCGGGCGCCGCGGGCACCTCCGGCGGACCGGTGTTCGACGCCGTCGCCGGGCTCGCCGAGCACAACCCGGACCCCGGGGTGGCGGGTGATCTGTTCCACCGGCTGAACGCGCTGCGTCACCACCGGGCGGACGCGCACGCGGTGGCGTGGCAGGCCGAAGGGCACACGGTGCGCTCGGTCCGGCGGCTCGCCGCCGGTTCGCCGGAGCGGGTCCGGATCGACGCGCTGACCGACCGGATCGCCGCCCGCGCCTTCCGGCCGCTCTCGCACGACCGCCGCACCGAACTGCTCACCGCGCTGCGCGGGCTCCGCCACGAACCGGGGCTATGAGGGCTGTTCCGGGGCCTTGGCGTACTTCTCCCGCAGCCGGGCCTCGGCCTGCTCGTCGGTCTCCTCGGGCTCTTCCTCGGCCTCCCTGGCCTTGATGCGCTTGTCCGCGCGCCGGATGGCCCACACCACCACGATCAGCGCCAGGCCCCACAGCGGATAGCCCATGGCGATCTTGGCGAAGGCCAGCCAGCCGGTGTAGTCCTCCTCGTAGAGCCAGCGCTGCACGACGAAGCGGGCACCGAAGACCGCGGCCAGCGCGGCGGTGGCCAGGTCGTAGCCGTAGACCGAGGACTTGTCCTTCTTCCACTTCATCGGCACGCGGTTCATCACGCTCCACAGCACGCCGACCAGCGGGTACCGGATGACGATGGTGAACGCGACCAGGACGAAGCAGGCCAGGCTGAACCAGATCCCGACCAGGAAGAAGCCCTTCGCCGAGCCGGTGCGGTAGGCGATGAAGGAGGAGATGGCGATGCCGATGAACCCCGAGATGGCCGGCTTGAGCGGCTCCTTGCGGATGGCGCGGAACACCACGAAGAACACCCCGACGCCGACCGCGCTCCAGATGCCCGCCGTCAGCCCGGCGAACGCGTTCACCAGCACGAACACCATGACCGGGAAGGAGGAGTAGAACAACCCGATCGCGCCGCCCATGTCCTCCCAGACCGTGGGCATCTTGCGGTCGGGCTGCTGGCCGTCGCCGTCGCTGTCCTGGCGATCGGTACGCGGGTCTTCGCTCACGGTGAGTTACCACTCTGCTCGAGGTGCACGGACAAGCGCGCCGTCAGGAAGTGGTCTGCAACTCGTAGTACGGGTTGTAGAGCACCTTGCGGCCGTCGCGGTCCGCCATCCTGCCACGTGCCTTCACCGTCCGCCCAGGTTCGATTCCGGGGATGCGGCGGCGGCCGAGCCAGACCAGCGTGACCCCGTCGGTGCCGTCGAACAGCTCGGCTTCCAGGGTGGCCACTTCGCTGGAGGGGCACAGTTCGACGCTCCTGAGCCGCCCGAGCACCGTCACCTCTTCACCCGATCGGCAGTCGCAGGCGCGGCGTGCACCGGACTTTTCGGACTCCTGGGAGAGGTCGTCGGCGTCGAGTTCGTCGACGTCAGTGGTCAGCTTGCGAACCAACCGGCTGAAGTAGCCGCCGTCTTTGGCGGGCATATGCGGTGCTCCTGTGCTCCGGGGCCCCCGACTTGAACGGCCCGTGCTCCACCAGCGTAGCTTTTCCGGGCCAGGAAAACCGATTCCCCGTCAGGATCGCAACGTGACCTGCACAATGCCGCGCACCGCCGTTCTGTTGCCGGGCACCGGATCCGACGAGGTCTTCGTCCGCTCGGTGTTCGGCGGGCCCCTGCACGCGACCGGGATCACGCTCATCGCGCCCGCACCGCCGTCCGACGGCACCGCGCTGATCGGCGGCTACCTCGCCGCCTTCACCGCGGCCGCGGTGGCCCACGACGGAAGACTGCTGGTCGGCGGAGTTTCCCTGGGGGCGCACCTGGCGGCGGAATGGGCACTGGCGAACCCGGACCGGTGCGCGGGCCTGCTGCTGGCGCTGCCCGCGTGGAACGGCGTGCCGGACGGCGCCCCGGCCTCGCTGGCGGCCCGGATCTCGGCGGAGGTGGTGGAACGGGACGGTTTGGCCGCGGCGCTGGCGGTGGCCACCGACGGCGTCGACCCGTGGCTGGCGGCGGAACTGCGGCGGGCGTGGCCGCGGCACGGCGGGGCGCTGGCGGCCGGCCTGCGCGCCGCCTCCACCCACCCCGCGCCGACGCTCGATGCCTTGGCGCACCTGCGAATGCCGGTGGGGATCGCCGCGTGCACGGACGACCCCGTGCACCCCGCCGCCGTCGCGCACGCCTGGGCGGACGCCCTGCCGCGGGCCCGCGTCCGGGAAACCACCCTGGCCGCACTGGGCGCCGACCGCGCGTCACTGGGCCGCGCCGCCCTCACCGCCTGGCAGCACGCCCTCGCCTGACCGCGGGGGAACGGGGCACTTCTGCCCGAAATGCCCCACTCCTCCCGATCGGGTCAGCCGCCCTGTTGCTGCTGGGCGGCGATGTGCTGCTGCACGGCTTCCGGCAGCTCGATGGTCAGCGGGGTGCGCACCGGCATCGGCGAGTCACCGCGCACGACGATGGTGTGCCGCACGATCTCCCGCAGCACCTCCGGCGCCTGGGCCGCCTGCGACTGCGGTCCCGCGATCACCCCGCGCAGCATCCAGCGCGGCCCGTCCACGCCGATGAACCGCAGCGCCACCTCACCCACGATGGCCGACAGCTCCATGCCCCACTCACCGCGGCCCGGCTGCACCTTGGCGCCGTCGGTGCGCAGCTGCTCGGTCAGCTCACCGCAGACCTCGGTCCACAGCCCGCCGGACTTCGGCGCCGCGTAGGCGCTCACGGTGACCTGGCCGACCGGCGTCACCACGTGCACCGCGCGCACCCCGCCGCTGGCCTGGTCCATCTCGACCTGAACCTGCGCGCCCTCGGGCACCGGCACCCGCACCGACCCCAGGTCGATGCGCGGGATGCCGTCCTCCTCGGCGTCACCGACGTCGTAGGGACCCGTGGTGACCTCGGGTTCGAGGTGGGACTCGTCGAAGTCGCCGTCCTCCCCGTCATCGGGGGCCGCGTGCCGGCCCCTCGGCCGCTCGTCCTCGGCCTCCGCACGCCGCTTACGTCCGAAAATCCCCACTACTTCTCCGTTTCCTCGCTCAACACCGCGTGGCCGCCGGTCGACCCGTAACCGCCACCACCGCGTTCGGTCTCCGGCAACTCCGCCACCTCGACGAACCGCGCGTGCTCGACGCGCTGCACCACCAGTTGCGCGATCCGGTCCCCGCGAGCCAGTTCCAGCGGCTCCCGCGGGTCGTGGTTGATCAGGCAGACCCTGATCTCGCCGCGGTAGCCGGAGTCGATCGTGCCGGGGGTGTTCACCACCGACAGCCCGGCCCTGGCGGCCAGGCCCGAGCGCGGGTGCACGAAGCCCGCGAAGCCCTCGGGGAGCGCGATCGCGACCCCGGTGCCGACCACCACCCGCTCCCCGGGAGCGAGCACCACGTCCTCGGTGGTGACGAGATCGGCACCGGCATCACCCGGCCGGGCGTAACCGGGCAGCGGAACACCGGGATCGACCCGGGAGAGGAGTACCTGCACGCTGGACACGGGCCGCGAGACTACCCTGAAGCCGTGACCGAGAGCGCGAACGCCGCCCGCGAACGGGCGGGCAAGACCAACGCGGGGGCCGCGACCGTGCGGCACGCCGAACGCCTCTACGTCCCGTGGTGGCTGTGGCCGCTGCCGCTGGTCGGCGGCGGGCTGCTGGCCGCCGAGATCCACATGGGCTACCCGGGCGTGCGGGCCTGGCTGCCGTACGCGGTGGTGCTGCCGCTGGTGGTGGCGCTGCTGGTGAGCATGGGCCGGACGAAGGTCCGGGTGCTCGAAAGCGACGGCGAGACCGAGCTCTGGGTGGGTGACGCCCACCTGCCCACCCGGTTCATGGGTGAGGTCGAGGTCATCCCCAAGGCCGACAAGCGCCGCGCGCTGGGCCGCGACGCCGATCCGGCGGCCTTCGTGGTCCACCGGGGCTGGGTCGGCCCCGCCGTGCGCATCTGGGTCGAGGACTCCCAGGACCCCACGCCGTACTGGCTGGTCAGCACGCGCAAACCGGAGGCGCTGGCGGAGCTGCTGGCCGGCGCCCGTCCCGCATGAGGTGCGGAACGGGGCGTTACCGGCTTCCCCAGCCGATAACGCCCCGTTCACCGAAACGCCCCGAGAATCCCCTGGTGGTGCTGCCTCACGCGCAGTCGCGGCAGATCATCTGCCCGCCGCTCTCCTCCGCGAGCCTGCTGCGGTGGTGCACCAGGAAGCAGACCGAGCAGGTGAACTCGTCCGCCTGCTTCGGCACCACCTTGACGGTCAGGTCCTCCCCCGAGAGCCCGGAGAGATCCGCCCCGGGCAGCTCGAAGTTCTCGGCCGTCGCGTCTTCGTCCACGTCGACGACGCCGGACTGGTTCTCGTTCCGGCGCGCCTTCAGCTCCTCCAACGAGTCTTCGGCCAGCTCGTCGGCCTCGCTGCGGCGCGGAGCGTCGTAGTCGGTCGCCATTGTCCCTCACCCCTGCGATCAGCTTCGAAATGTCAGTGGCCGGACCCCGGGACGCACCCGTGGTCCTCCGTGCCGCTGGTTAACGTTCCAGCGCCCCTGTTTGTGCCCGGCGTTTCCCGTGAGCCAGATCTCTTTCTCGCGCACGCTGGGTGGCCGGAGCCCGCAGAGGGTAGCTCATGGCATACCCCGCACCGAAACCCGTCACCCCTGTCCGTTCCGAAGTCACCCGTCAGGAGGAGCCGGGACCGGTTTGACTAGGCTGCTCCGGTGGCAGTCGGTCACCCGGCGCAGTGCCTCCTTGCCCAGCGTGGTCCGTCGTGGTGCGATTCGGTTCGGCGGGTTGTGCGGGCAACCCCGGCGGCGCTTCCGGCGTCCACAAGACGTAACGCCTAGGCTGAACGGCACAACGGCGGGTGGCGCATCGCGCGCGTGTATCTGCGCTCTGGGAAGGGGCGGGTCAGTGGCTTCGGGGTCGTCGGGGAACGGCAGGTCACGGCTGTACCGCAAGCGGCGGCCGTGGCCGGCGCTGATCGTGATCGGGGTGCTCGGCGTGGTCGCCATGGGCGTGTGGGTCAACGCGCTGCTGGGCAAGGACGACATCAACGACGCGATCCGCTGCGAACCGGCGCCGGTGGCCCCGCCGGGCGTCACCTACACCCCGGTCGGGCACGACGCGCTCGACGACACCGCGCCGATCCCGCCCGCCAAGATCTCGCTGAAGGTGCTCAACGCCGGCGGCACCCGCGGCCAGGGCGCGATCACCACCGAGACCCTGCGCGAACTCGGGTTCACCGAAGCCGCCGACCCGGAGAACGACCCGGCCTACGAAGGCACCGAAGCCAACTGCCGCGGCCAACTCCGCTACGGCGAGAACGGCAAGGCCGCCGCGCGCACGCTGAGCCTGGTCGACCCGTGCGTGGAGCTGGTCGAGGACAACCGGGAGGACGCCAGCGTCGACCTGAGCATCGGGACGCGGTTCTCCGAGCCGCGGCCCAACCAGGCCGGGCTGGACATCCTCGAGGAGCTGAACACCTGGTCCAGCCAGCACCAGGAGTCGGATTCCGGGGGCAACGAGCAGTCCACCGGTCAGGCCGCCCCGACCATCGAACAGGAACGCCTGATCGCCGCCCGCACCGGCTACTGCTGATCCCGCCTCAGCTTTTCGGCGCCGCCGCCTCCTCAGCTCCCCCGGTACTCCGGCACCGAGGCTCCCGATGAGCCAACCGCCAGCCGGGCGCACAAACAGGAGCAGCCGCCCAGCCCGCCCCGGTCCACCGCCAAAAACACGGAAAACCGGGGCGCGTGAGCCCACTGCGGCACCACCCGCGCAACCGGCCACTCAACGCCACCCGACAGCCACGCCAGGGCCGCCGGGCACCCGACCACCGCGCCCCCAAGCCACCCACCGTCCCAAGCCACCCACCGCCACTCGAAGCCACCGGACAGCCCAGAGCCATCTCCGCCACCGCGCCCAGAACCACAGACAGCCAGGGCCAACACCGCACCCAAACCACCCGCCAGCTCAACGTCACCCGGGTCACCGCGCCCAAAGCCGTCCCACAGCCAGAGCCATCCCGCCCCGCGCCCAGAACCACCAAACAGCTCGAAACCACCCCACCGCGCCCAAGCCATCGGCAGCTCCGGATCACCCGAAGACGCGGTCAAAGCCGCCCAGCAGCTCGAAGCCATCGGACAACCCCGAGCACCCGACCCCGCGCCAAACCACCCGGCAGCTCAAGGCCACCCCACATCCACACCCAAAGCCACCCGCCACTCAAAGCCAACCGGACAACCCACAACCAACCACCCCTCAAAGCCACCGGACACCCCAAACCACCCACCTCTCAGAGCCACCGGACACCCCGAAACCACCCACCCCTCAAAGCCACCGGACAACCCACACCCACCCGCCCCCTCAGAGCCACCGGACAACCCACACCCACCCCTCAAAGCCACCGGACAATCCACACCACCCGCCCCCGCACCCAGCAGGCAACCCAAAGCCACCCGCCGCCCGCACCCGAAGCCAGCTCGAAGCCACCCGACAGCCGCGGTCCGAGCCGCCCCACCACCCCTGCCTCAAACCCCGGCGCAACCGCAGTCGGCCAGTGCCTTGCGCAGGGCGTCCGCGACCGAAGGTGCCACCGCCAGCGTGAGGTCCTCCCCCAGCCCCGGTTCCTCCCCCGGCAACCCGACCACCGCACCGGCCTCCGCGGCCACCAGCGCGCCCGCGGCCCAGTCCCAGCGGTTCAGGCCGTGCTCGAAGTACCCGTCGAGCCACCCGGCCGCCACCGCGCACAGGTCCAGCGAAGCCGCCCCCGCCCGCCGGATGTCCCGCACGCGCCCCAGCAGCGACGCCACCAGCTCCGCCTGCCGCACCCGGCGGTCCCGGTCGTAGTTGAACCCGGTGCCCACCAGCGCCAGCTCCAGCCGCTCCGGCGCGGACACCCGCAACGGCCGTCCGTCCAAGTAGGCCCCGCCGCCCCTGGTGGCCGTCCAGCGGCGCCCGCTGACCGGTTCGACCACCGCGCCCGCCACCGACACGCCGTCCACCTGCGCGGCCAGCGAGACGGCGAACCAGGGGAAGCCGTAGAGGAAGTTCACCGTGCCGTCGATCGGGTCGACCACCCAGTTGACCCGGCCGGGCTCGAGCGCGCCGCCGTGCTCCTCGCCCAGCACCGGCTCGCCCGGCCGCAGCTCGGCCAGCCTGGCGCGGACGAATCGCTCCGACTCGCGGTCGACCGCGGTGACCACATCGGTTTCACTGGACTTCGTGTCCACCTGCACGAACTCACCGGCGAGCGCCCGGTCACGCGCGTTGAGCACCAGTTCGCCCGCTTCGGCGGCGACCCGCTCGGCGGTCGCCGCCAGTTGTGTCGATATCGACTCCATAGCTCCCACCACATCATGCGAACCGGTGCCGTTACAGTCACCCGAACGACTTTCTGAATCGAGAATGAAGGGATCACGTCCATGACGGCGACCCGTGGGTTCGGCATCGACATCGGCGGCAGCGGGATCAAGGGTGCCCTGGTCGACCTGGAGAACGGCAAGCTCATCGGAGACCGGCTCCGGATCGACACCCCGCGCCCGGCCACCCCGGACGCCGTGGCGGACGTGGTCGCCGAGATCGTCGGGCAGTTCGGCTGGGCCGGCCCGGTGGGCATCACCCTGCCCGCGGTGATCAAGAAGGGCGTCGCGATGACCGCGGCGAACATCGACCCGAGCTGGATCGGCACCGACGCCGACGCGCTGTTCGCCAAGCGGCTGGGCCGCTCGGTGGACGAGATCGCCATGCTCAACGACGCGGACGCGGCGGGCATGGCCGAGATCCGCTTCGGCGACCCGGTCGCGCGCAAGGGCGTGACCGCGCTGCTGACCTTCGGCACCGGCATCGGCAGCGCCGTCTTCCTCGACGGGCGGCTGGTGCCCAACACCGAACTGGGCCACCTGGAGGTGGACGGGCACGACGCGGAGAAGAAGGCGGCGGCCTCGGTCAAGGACAACGAGGGCCTGTCGTACCCGGAGTGGTCGAAACGGGTCGACCGGTACCTCTCCGTGCTGGAGAACCTGATCTGGCCGGACCTGTTCATCGTCGGCGGCGGGGTGAGCAAGAAGTCGGAGAAGTGGGTGCCGCTGCTCGACCTCCGCACCCCGATCGTGGTCGCCTCCCTGCAGAACAACGCCGGCATCGTGGGCGCGGCCGCGGCGGCCGTGGAGGGTATCGAGCACTGATCCCGGCGTCGCGGGCACCCCCCTCGCCATGCCCGGGGATGATCGCTTCGCGACGCTGGTGGGCGACGTCGTTACAATGGAACACGGCCCACGGCCACGGCGGGCAAAACCGCAGGCCGAGGGGTGTTCCCCGAATCTGAGGCAGCTGAGGCCGGAGTGTCTCGGCTCGCCATGATCGACCGCTGCGAAAGGGCGTACGTGGCAGCCGCAAGAACCGCAACCCGAGGCGGGACGAAGACAACCAGCGCCGCCAAGACCTCGCCGGAAGGCAAGGACGTGGATTCCGAGACCCAGGCCGAAGGCACCTCGGGGGCGGCGAAGCCCGCCGCCCGCAAGACCGGCGCCAAGGCCGGTGCCAAGAAGGCCCCCGCCAAGGGTGCCCGCACCAAGAAGGCCGCGGCCAAGGCCGACGAAACCAAGGGTGCCGAAGGCGAAGGCGTCGGCGAGGAGATCGACGAAGCCGCGCTGGACGCCGACCTGGCCGATCTCGAAGGTGTCGAGATCGACGTCGTCGATGCCACGGTGAGCGAAGAGGGTGAGGAGGACGAGGCCGAGGCCGAAGAAGTCGAAGGCCCGGCCGCCACCACCCGCGGCGAGCGCACCGCGGCCAAGGGCAGCAAGAACGCCAACGACCCCGACTTCGTCTGGGACGAGGAGGAGTCGGAGGTGCTGCGGCAGGCCCGCAAGGACGCCGAACTCACCGCCTCGGCCGACTCCGTCCGCGCCTACCTCAAGCAGATCGGCAAGGTCGCGCTGCTCAACGCCGAGGAGGAGGTGGAGCTGGCCAAGCGGATCGAGGCCGGGCTCTACGCCGCCGAGCGCGTGCGCACCGCCGAGGAGGAGGGCGAGAAGCTCACCACCCAGATGCGCCGCGACCTGAAGTGGATCGTGCGGGACGGGGAACGGGCGAAGTACCACCTGCTCGAGGCGAACCTCCGCCTGGTGGTCTCGCTGGCCAAGCGCTACACCGGTCGTGGCATGGCGTTCCTGGACCTGATCCAGGAGGGCAACCTGGGCCTGATCCGCGCGGTGGAGAAGTTCGACTACACCAAGGGCTTCAAGTTCTCCACCTACGCGACCTGGTGGATCCGGCAGGCGATCACCCGCGCGATGGCCGACCAGGCCCGCACCATCCGCATCCCGGTGCACATGGTCGAGGTGATCAACAAGCTGGGCCGCATCCAGCGCGAGCTGCTCCAGGACCTCGGCCGCGAGCCGACGCCGGAGGAGCTGGCCAAGGAGATGGACATCTCCCCGGAGAAGGTGCTGGAGATCCAGCAGTACGCCAGGGAGCCGATCTCGCTGGACCAGACCATCGGTGACGAGGGTGACTCGCAGCTCGGTGACTTCATCGAGGACAGCGAAGCCGTGGTCGCGGTGGACGCGGTGTCGTTCACGCTGCTGCAGGACCAGCTGCAGTCGGTGCTGCAAACCCTGTCCGAGCGCGAGGCGGGCGTGGTGCGCCTGCGCTTCGGCCTGACCGACGGCCAGCCGCGGACTTTAGACGAGATCGGGCAGGTGTACGGGGTCACCCGGGAACGCATCCGGCAGATCGAGTCGAAGACCATGTCGAAACTGCGTCACCCGTCGCGCTCGCAGGTGCTGCGCGACTACCTGGACTGACGGTTTCGAGCTGAAGGGCCGTTGACCTGCGAATATGTGGGTCAACGGCCCTCATGCTAGACAGGCACAACGCTCTCAGTCAAGATATCGGCCATGTCGCCGGACGACCTCTCGCACCTGCTGGAGTCCTGGACCCTGCACCTGCGCGCCGAACGCAAGAGTCGCGAAACGCTCAAGTCCTACACCACCGGCGTGCGGCTGTTTCTCGACTGGTGTCAGCGCACCGGTACTCCCCCGGAGCTGGACAAACCTACGGTCAACGCCTTCGTCGCCGAACTGCTCGACGGCGGCGCGGAGGCATCTACCGCCCGATCACGGCAACTCAGCCTGCGTCGATTCTCCGCCTGGCTGGAGGACGAAGACGAGATCGCCCGGGACGAGCTGGTCAACCTCAAGCCCCCAAAGCTGGATCAGAAAGTCATCGAACCCCTCTCCCCCGACGAACTGGCCGCGCTGATCGCGGCGTGCTCGGGCAGGGAGTTCCGCGACCGCCGCGACGAGGCGATCGTGCGCCTGATGCTGGAGACCGGCGCACGAGCGACAGAGACGGTGGAGCTAACCATCTCGGACACCGACCTCCGCAACGGCTCGACTGTGATCCGGCGCGGCAAGGGCGGCAAGGGCCGCACCGTGCCGTTCTCCGCACAGTGCGGCCGGGCCATCGACCGGTACCTGCGGTTGCGCCGCACGCACCGACTCGCCGGAACCGACGCGCTCTGGCTGGGCGATCGAGGCAAGGGATTCACGTATTTCGGGATGCACAGCGCACTCAAGTACCGCGCCGAGCTGGCTGGTCTCACCGGCTTCCACCCCCACCGCATGCGGCATACCGCCGCGATGCGCTGGCTTGCGGCTGGCGGCTCCGAGGGCGGTCTGATGGCCATCGCAGGGTGGTCTCGGCGGGATATGCTGGATCGTTATACAAGGGCCACAGCGAGCGAACGAGCCGCCGACGAGGCCCGGCGCCTCAACCTCGGAGACGTGTGAAACCACCCCGACCTGCGCTTATTTTTTTGAGTCGAATTAACCCGACTAATCAAGCCAGATCGCGCTAACTCGACTAAACAATTGCCCTGACCGCTGTGCGCCTTGACGGCGAAACCGCGCGCCGCATAGCGTTCCGGCTGTCGAGGAGTGCTGCTTCACGTTTCTCTCGGCGTTTCCCATTCAATTTCCCGCGTCGGGAGAAATCCATGAGCAAGCGAACTGCGCGCGAGCGGAGCCTGGCGGCCTCGGTCGCCGCGAATACGAGATGGTCGACCGAGGACGGAGCGCAGGCCACCGCGCCCGCTCGCCGCGCATTCTTGGACAGCTTCGAAAAGCAGGTCGACCCCGATCAGGTTCTGGATCCAGCCGAACGGGGGCGCCGCGCTGAGCGCGCCCGGAAGGCCCACTTCCAGCGAATGGCGCTGAAATCGGCCAAGATGCGCCGCCAACGGCGCGACGAGCATCAGGCCGCGCAGCGCGCAGCCGCCGCACGGAAGCTGGACGGTGCCGCATGACCGCCGCCGAACGGACCGTCGTCCGCCGCCGCGAGAATCTGCAATTCGAGGGATTCGCGGCCGAGCTGCGCCAGCAGATCGGCACGGCCTCGGTGGCGACCGACGCCGACGCGCTGACCCCCGGCGTCCTGGCAGTCGCCCGCGCCCGCTTCGCCGACCACGGCACGCTGCTCGCGGCCGACCTCGCCGAGGACGGCACCGTGCGCGGCCAGCTGGACGGCGCGGCCGTCGCGGACTGGTTCAGGCGGAGCGGCGTCGCCCCGCAGTGGGGCCGGAGTCCCAGCGCCGAGACGTTCGCCACCGTGGCCGCGCGGGTGCGTCAGGCCCTCGTCACGCGGGAGTGCGCGCGGCGAGAATCCGTTGCGCGGCAGGGGATTCGCGAGCGGCAGCAGTTCGCCGAGGCCAGCGAGACAGCCACCCGGCGGGCCGCACTGCTGCGCGAACTGGCCGAGCTGGAGCCGGAACCGTCCACACCGGACACCCAGCACGCGCCGGACGCCCGCCGCCGCTGGTTCCGCTGACCCGACCCCAGACACACGGCAGGCCCCGAGCGGGGGCGCTTCCGGGGCCTGCCGTGTCACCTACAAAAGGACTCCGGGGTCAGTTTAGCCGAGCAGGCTCGGCGAGAAAAGCGCCCGGGAGTCCCGAGAGGACCCCGAGATGATCGACAACTTCCCGCGTCCGCGCGGGTCGAACGAAACGTGCGAAGCGTGCCAAATCGAGGCGCGCGAAGCCCGCACCGTGCCCGATCTGCTGCACCGGTGCGACCGCGCAGCGGACTGGCTGGAGCTGCTGCGCTGGGATCTCGACGTGGCGGCCGTGCGTGGGATCACCCCGACGACCCGCGACCTGTCCGACGCCGAGCTGGCCGCGCTCGACGCGCTCAGCGAGGGCGCGCTGACCGCGCGACGACCGCAGGACCTTCGATTCGTGGTCGAGCTGCTACCCAGCGGGGACGTCCGGCGAACGCTGGTGCGAGGACACCGGCGCCTGTGGGCGACCCGCGTGCCCGGCGAGCGGGTGCTGGACCTGCTGACCGAGGGCGGTGCCCGATGAGCGCGGCCGTGGACACCAGCTACGAGCTCGTTCCGCCACCGCCGGACGCGGACCTGGGTGAGTGGGCGATCTGGTGGGCGGCCGAATTGGGCGTGCCAGTGTTCCCGCTCAACGACCGGGTGCCCCCTGGTCGCCTGCCTGCTGGTCAGGTCGACTGGAGCAAGCGCCCGCGACGCAAGTGCACGGACTGCCGTGCCAAGGGCAAGTCCGTGCGCCCGGCCCAGTGCCTTGCCGAGTGTGGGCACGCGCTGTGCCACGGGGTGCTCGGGGCTACCACCGATGTGGCCACGATCGCGAACTGGTGGGACGGGTTCCCGCGCGCCAACATCGGCGGCGCGATGGGGCCGGACGCTGGAATTCTCGCCATCGAGGCGGACGTGGCGCACGCCTTCAAGGACAAGACCGGGACTGTGACGCGGGTGGTCGACGGCCGCGAAGCACTCGCCGCCGCCATCGCCGAGAACGGTGGTGAGTGGCCGGCCACCTGGACGAACCTGTCCGGTTCGGACGGCCCCCACTACTTGTTCGCCTACCCAGACCGGTCGCGCCGCGACGGAAAACCCTGGGGCAATGGGGTGGGTGGCGAGAACCTGCACAAGATTGCCGAAGGCGTGGACGTGCGCAGCCGGGGCGGATATCTCGTGATGCCGCCCAGCGGTTCCAGGAAAGGCGCGTACCGGATCGAGCTGGCAACCGCGCTCGCTCCGGTTCCCGAGTGGGCGCTGGAGCGCCTGGACGCCCCGGAACGGCCAGCGCTGGCCCTGGCTTCAAGCGGTGACCATCCGGTGCCGCAGGTGACCGGTGACCGGGTGCGCGACGCCGCACACAACATCGCAGCGAAAGTCCTGCGCGAGTTGCGCAGCACCACCAGTTACCGCAACGACGCGCTGAACAGGGCCGCGCACACGCTCGGCGGGATCGTCGCGCACGCCGACAGCGGCATCACCGAGGACGCCGCCCGCACGATGCTGCTGGAGGCGGCTGCGGCGAACGGCTACGTCGACACCGACGGTGAAGCCGAGGCGCGCGGCACGGTGGAGTCCGGGCTCAGCAGCGGCATGGCCCGGCCGCTGACGCCATGGCCTCCACCCGACAGGGGCCCCGCGGTTTACACCGAGGAGGACGCGCGGCGGCTGGCCAAGGCCGATGGCATGTCGATCGAGGACGCCCGCGCCGAACTCGGCGTGCGCCCGGATTGCTCGACCGTCCCGCTTTCCGACGTACCGCCCCGGCCCGTCGGCGACCTTCGAGGAGAGCTGATGCGAAGCCTGCGCCAGTGGATGCATGTTCCGGACGCCGCTCCGGTGCTCGTCGCACTGGGCACGGCCGTGACCGCCGTTGAGCAAAACCCTGACGTGCAACCGGTCTGGCTTCAGCTTGTTGGCGCCAGCAGCTCGGGCAAAACCGAGGCGGTGCATCTGCTGCGTGAGATTCGAGCCGACAACCTCGACGACGTGACCGAGGCGGGCCTGTTGAGCTGGTCCAAGGGTAAAGAGGCCCGGCCCACCGGTGTGCTGTCGCGGGTGCGGTTCGGCCTGATCACCTTCGGCGACTTCAGTACCTTGCTCGCCGGTTCGGATCGCGGCGGGCGGGACAAGGTATTCAGTGCGCTGCGGCGCATTTACGACGGGGAGTACGCGCGCGACGTGGCCGCCCAGGCAAAGACCGCGACAGGTTCGCTTCGGTGGCAGGGGCGGCTTACCGTGGTATCCGCTGTTACCAGCGACATCGACCGAGCGCTGGCCTTCGCGCAGTCCCTCGGTGAGCGGTGGGTGTACTGCCGTGTCGCCGAGCCGAGCCGGGAAGAACAGCGCGCCGCCGCGAAGCGGGCGCGGCGGCGCGACCCGGAAGACCGGCGCCGCAGCGTCGAGCTGGCCGCCCAGCTCGTCCTCGCCGCACAAGCGAGGTACGCCGACACTGAGTGCTCGGACGAACTACTGGACGAGATCGATTTGGTGGCCCAAGTGGCCGCGTGGGGCCGGGCCAGCGTGCCCCGTGCGACGCACGGGGACCGAGCCATCACCGACACCGCGACCGTGGAAGGCATCGGCCGCATCGTGCAGCAGCTAGGAACGCTCGCGCGCGGCCTGCTCGCCCTCGGACTGTCCGATGCGGACACGCTGGCGCTCTGCCGTCGCGTTGCGCTCGACTCGATGCCCGCGAAGCGGCGCAAGGTTCTCGGCGTGCTGGCTGGGCTCGACTCGCCGGATACCGCTGGTGCCATCGCCAAGAAGGCCACCGTGGATCGCAATGTAGCCCGATGGGCCCTGGAAGACATGGAAGCGGTCGGCGTAGTGCGCGGCCATGGCGGCCGGGAAGACGACGAACTGGGCGGCGCCCTGAGCGTGTCGGCGACCGGCGAGATCGCGCCACACGACCGGGAGGCGAGTGGCTGGCGGCGGTGGGTACTGGACGGCGAGGCCGGTGAGGAGATCCGCCAGGTGTTCAACGGCACCCAGCGAGTTTCGGACTGAGCAGCAACCCAGAAACCCCGCACCTGCCACGGTGAGTGCGGGGCTTTCTGCTGTCTGTAGCCGAAACTGCTACAAACCGTGGGCTACGGGTGTACGGCTTGGGCTACGGCGCCTTATAACGCGCACGTAATCATCATTCATCAGAGAGTTACATCCCACGGTTTGTATCAGTTCTCTTTCAGGTCCTGGCACTGCCACCTGGCTGGTGTAACCCAGCCGCCGCCTTCGGCGACTTCGATGCATGACACGACACAACGACGTGAGTCGCGCCTTCTTGGCCTGGCTCCTGAACTACGACAGCGAGCCCTATCCGGAGAAGTTCCTCGAAGACAACCCGTCCGTGGATGGGGAACCTGTAACCGAAGCCGAACTGAGCCGTGCAGTACTCCAGGTTCTGGATTACGGGCTGATCGAGGGCACGGTCAGTGAGAGTGCCGGCGCCGAGTTGCCGAACCGAGTCCGGCTCACGCCCACCGGACGCATATGCGCCACAGACTTCGATGGTGACCTGGACCGATGGAGGACACATGCGCGCTGAAGTGCCCTCCGAAGAGGAGCTGCGAGAGGAGCTGCACGGCCTGCTGACCACCTGGCGCCAGCGGAGCGGCCCCGCTTCAATTGGTCGCGGCCGTTCGATGGGCGTGCACCACCTGGGCACCGTTCTCTCCCTCGCGGCGCATGTCCATCGATCCGCCGAAGCGGCGCTCACCCTGATGGACGCCGGTATGTCGCTGGAGGCGATGCCCGTGGTCCGTTCGACCTTCGAGCACGCGCTGACCTGCCAGTGGGTGTTCCACTACGGGGAGGAGGCGGCCAAGGCGTTGATCGACGAGGGGCAGAGGAATTCCAGGAACAGCGCTATGGAGATGGTGGGGATCGGCTGGTGGGAGAAGTCCGGCGACGTCGCCGCGCTCCTGGACGGCCCAACTCCGGAGGCCTCTTCGGCTGCCGCGTCAGCTCGACACTTCGATCAGTTGTGCACGGACTTGGCGCCTGGCGGGCGATCCGCTTACGCCACGTATCGAGTGATGTCCGCATTCGTCCATCCCGGCCCTACTTTCTTGGACCAGTACTGCGTGAACTTTAAGGACGATGGCGGGATCACCCTCCGGCAATCTCCACAACCGCTTCCGAACAGGCACGTGTGGCTTTGGACGCTGCCAGTCAGTTGCGTGTGGGCTGCTCGTGCGGTGGACATGTGCGACAAGGACCATCCCCGCTGGGAGGAGTTGCGTCACACCGCTCGCAGGCTCCTGATGACCTTGGACGTGCAGTTGAGCGAGAAGGCCCGCGTGCGGCAAGCCGAGTGGCGCAGGCGAGAGCGAGCGGCGAAGTCCGGCCGGGCAGAGTAGTCCTTGAGCGTGAGTCGAGTTAGCTCGACTCGGGAAGTCCACTTCGGACACATTTTGTCGACAAATCGGCGCGGCAGCACCGAATCCGGACCGGTCGCGCGCACGATGGACCGCATGACCGCACCGGAAGCGACGCGCCCGCGCGCTGCCTGCACCCCGCCCGCCGAGGCGGTCCCGTCGCGCGCGCGACGAGACGGCCGCGTGGGCCCTGCCGAGCGCGAGCGCCTGGCGCGCACCTTCGGCGCCCTGCTGTGGCGTGAACGCGCTGCCCGCGGCTGGCCGCAGGCGCTGCTCGCCTCACGGGCCGGGGTGTCCGAACGCCACGTTCGCGCCTTGGAGGCCGGGCACGTCCGTCCCTCCGACGACTTAACCCGCCGGGTGGCCCGCGCGCTGCGCGAAGGCTGCCCGCCGGTGGAGGCCGCGCTGCTGGATCTGCGGCTCCAGCGCGCGGCTGGGCCGAGCCTGCGCCCGTGGAAGCGGCGCCGTCCGCCCCGCAAGCGCACGGAGCAGCTTTACGCCGAGGCGGCGCGACTGCTGGCCGAGGCCGACCGCGCCGAGGCCGAGTCGGCCCAGGTGTGGCTCGACGAGTTGTTCGACTCGGTGGACACCGAGCACGAGCAGACCATCCGGGCTCGGCGGCGTCCGGCGGTGAGGCCGTGAGCGCCGATCCGCACGCCGACGGCCCACTGGCCGAACGCGCGCTGGCAGAGCAGGCAGGCAAGCAGCTGCTGAAGGCCGCCCGGCAACGGCGACGGCGCGACCGCGAGCAGCAGGCCGCGGATCTGATCCTGTCCGGCGCGATGGTCGAGCTGGACGCCGAAAGGGAGGTTCGCCGTGGCGAACGATGAGGTCCCGGGCGGTTCGCTGCCGCCGGTGCGCTGGCTGGGCGCCGAGCCGGTGCACCCGGTCGAGGTGGGCGGCACTTTGCGGTGGGAACATCCGGTCACGCTGGACCACGCGGACGTTGGTGAGCCGGTGGAGCTGTTCGGCGAGCAGGCCGACGCCGCGCCTGGTCTGCCGAGCCTGCGGCAGGGGGCGGTGGATCTCATGAGGGTGTGGCGCACGGCGTTGTGCCGGACGTGCCAGCGCGCCCGCTGGGCAGGTTGGGACGATCTGAGCGCGGACGGGTTGCGCGGCCCCACGGCGGCTGAGGCGAAGTCGTGGACGTGCGGGCGCTGCGTGGCGCTGGAGGCGAAGGCGACTCGGCCGCCGGGGTACGAAACCAAGGCAGCTGCCTCCGCATCCAGCCCGGGACCGCTGTGCGCCCGGTGCCACCGCCACCCGGCCGCGTTCGCCCGGTACGGTCAGCGCCGCTGCATCGCCTGCGTGGGCACCGAAGAGTTGCCGCTGCCGCAGTGGAAAGCAGCGGCGATGCGCGCCAGCGCCGAGCAGCAACTGGCCGAGGCACTGGACCGTGATTTCGAGCCCCATCTGGAGCCCGACGGCTCGCTGACTAAGCCGCCGCGCTGTGCCTGCGGTTGGAGCGCGCCGAGCGACTGGGCCGGTTTCGGGCTGGACGTGGACGGCCGCTGTCCGCGCTGTGCGCTCAGCGCTGCACTGGAGGTGTCTGGCTGATGCCTGTCCCTTTCACCCCGGAGCACGTTCGGGTCATCGACACATTCTTGGCAGCTGACGGCACCCCGATGGAAGGCCGGGTGACGTTCACGCCGAGCACGGTGGCGAAGACACCGGCCGCGACGCTGGTTCGGTCGCCGATCGTCGCCAAGGTGGTCGGCGGCGTGCTGGACGTGACGCTGGTGGCCACCAACGCCGCCAACGTCGTGCCGTCGGGCTGGACGTACGCCGTGGAGACCTCGCTGGGCCTGCCCGGCTCGAACGGCGCGCTGGGCGTGGACAGCTGGGCGCGGGACCGCTATTCGATCTCGCTGCCCGCCGCCGTGCCCGAGGTGGTGCTGCGGAACCTGACGAAGGTTGAGCCGGTGCGCGAGAGCCAGTTCCAGGTACGCACCGTCTCCGGCGTCCCGGCCGGACTGGACGGCAACGTCCCGCTGACCGCCGACGATCTGGCCGCCGCCGGGGCCGGTTTCGCCTCGCAGGCCGCACTCGATGCCCTGGCCGGGCGGACCGTCGTGCTGGAGGACCACCCGCCGGCGCACGCTGACCAGCACGCCCCTGGCCAGCCGGACGCGCTGACCGGGTACGTCACCGCGGCCGAGGTGGGCGCCCCGGGCGGCGTGGCCGCGCTGGACGGCGACGGCGTGGTGCCTGCTTCCCAGATCCCGGCGATCGCGATCTCGGACGTGACCGTGGTGGCCGACGAGGCCGCGATGCTCGGCCTGGCGGCGCAGCGCGGCGATGTGGCCGTGCGCGGCGACGTGAACGCGACCTTCATCCTCGGCGCCGAGCCCGCGTCGGTGCTCGCAAACTGGATTCAGCTGCCCGCCCCAGCCAGCGGCGTGCTCTCGGTGGCGGGCAAGACCGGCGTGGTCACGCTGGCGAAGGCGGACGTCGGTTTGGGCAGCGTGGACAACACCGCCGACGCGGCCAAGCCGGTGAGCACCGCGCAGGCCACCGCGCTGGCGGCAAAGGCGGAGATCCTGCCGAGCCCGACGGACGCGTTCATGTACGGCGACGTGATCAGCTCGCACCCCCGGGCGAGCTGTCCGTGGCCCGAGTCGATGTCGAACGGCTTCCTGACGGTCGGCGCGCTCAGGGCGCCAAAGGCCGCGCTGCTCAGCAAGTTGCGGATGTGCGTGGTGGGCGCGGCTGCTGGGGCGTCAGGCACCTTCGACCTCGGCATGTACCGGGGCACGAGCACCGGCTCGCTGGTCTTCGTGACCTCCTGGTTCGGCGCCTCGCTGGTCAACTCCCTCGGCGTCAAGGAGTTGTCGATCGCCGCCCCGTTCACGGTCGCGGCGGGTGAGTGGGTCGCCTTCGCGGCCGTGGGCACCGCCTGGACCACCGCGCCCAAGTTCAGCTCCGTACCGACGGGAGCAAACTTCGACCAGCTGATCAACTCGGCGACCGTGCCGCTCTCGCTCTACAAGTCCGGGCAGAGTTACCCGCTCCCGGCGAGTTTGGACTTGGGCGCGGCGGGCTGGTCGAAGGCGAACCAGTCGTTCTGGTTCGGGTTCAGCTGATGGCCCGATCTGGGCATAATTCGGCTGTGCACGATGACCTACCGCCGCTGGTGGACCCGTATGACGATCCTCGCTTCGAGGTTGCCGACTATCCCGGTGGCGACGAAGCCCGCGAGCGCGACTACGAGGCTGCCAGCGAGGAATACGATCGGGCACATCACCTGCATGCGCTTGCGGGACGCTTCAGCGAACACGAGCAGTACTACGCACACCGCACCGAGGTTCAACGTGTCATCGAAGCGTTAGCCGCCGACGCCGCATGCGATGCCAGAACGATTTCCTTGTGGCTGGTTCTCGACCAAGGGTTTCCTTGGCGCGAGAACTGCACTTTGAGCGACTTGCAGCGGATGCTGGCTTTCCTCCGCGACGACGAACACAGGACCGAGATCCTGAAGCTTACCTCGGCCTCTCCACCGCGAGGTGCCAACAGCTAACCGGCACCATGCATCCCTAGCTCGTCCCTGATTTCGCGACAAGAATCCATCTGACTCCCGATAAACATGCCTTATCAGGAGTTAGAATCGGACCATGGACACCTCCCCGGTGGTGGTCGAGCCCGCCGCGACACAGCTGTCCGAGCTGGACACCTCCGTCTCCGAGCGCACCCGGCAGCGCATGCTCGACGGCGTGGCCGCGAACACCCAGCGCGCATACGGGCGCCAGTGGGCGACCTTCTGTGCCTGGTGCATGAAGTCGGGCAGGGCGGCCCTCCCGGCAACAGCCGAGACGCTGGCCGAGTACATCGCCGAGCTGGCCGACGCCGACAAGTCGCCGGCCACCATCGAGCAGGCGCTGGCCGCGATCCGGACCGCCCACCGTTCAGCTGGGCACCTCCGGCAGCCGGACACCCGCTCTGCCCGGCTGGTCCTGCGATCCCACCGCCGGGAACGAGCTGCCGCCGGGAAGCGGGTGAAGAAGGCGCCGCCGATCGTCATTGAGGCGCTGCGGGCGATGGTGGGCACCTGCGACACCGCCACGTTGCGCGGTCTGCGCGATCGGGTGGTGCTGGTGCTCGGCGTGGCGATGATGGGCCGACGCTCCGAGCTGGTTGACCTGGACATCGGCGACGTGCGCGAGACCGAAGAGGGCATCGAGGTTCTGATCCGAGCCAGCAAGACCGACCAGGACGCCGAGGGCGTCGTGGTCGCGATTCCGTACGGCCAGCGCCCAGGGACCTGCCCGGTGCGAGTGGTGCGGGCCTGGGTAGCCGCGCTCGCCGAACTCGGCATCACCAGCGGGCGCCTGCTGCGTGCGATCAACCGACATGGCACTCCGTCGGCGAGCATGTCGACCGATGCGGTCGACGACGTGGTGCGCGACCGGGCGGTGGCCGCCGGGCTCGCGAACGCCGAGGAATACTCGGCGCACAGCCTGCGCGCCGGGGGCGCGACCTCGGCGGCGAAGGCCGGGGTGCCGGTCTCGGTCATCGCCGCCCACGGGCGGTGGGCCGAGGGTTCACCGGTGGTGTTCGGCTACGTTCGCGCAGTCGACCGCTGGAAAGACAACGCGATGCACGGTGTCGGCCTCTAGTCACGAGGCCGCCAGAACGAGGGAGCACTGAAGATCGACACAGACAGCAAGCTGGTCAGGTTCCTCTCCCGACCTATCAGCAAGACCGGCAACAGGGTGCGTCGTCTGGCTTTTCTCGCCCTTGGCGTCTGCACAGTCGTCCTGACAATCGGCCCACTTCTCCTCGATGCTGGCGAGTGGATCATGCTCCCACGCAAGGCAGAGTGGTGGGCTGCCGCAGGCCAGTGGGCTGGGGCAATCGGCACCGTTGCGGCCGTCGTAGTAGCACTGGGGATTGCAGTTAGGGACGGCCGTCTAGCGCGCCTTCACGAGCGTGAACGAGAGCTGGAGCGCGTCGACCGCGAGGCTGCTCAAGCCCGCACTGTAGTCATTGAGTTCGTGATTGGGGAGGGATCCCCGTGGAGTATTGGATTGTCGATCACGAATTACAGCCCGACTCCTGTATTCAAGGTAGCCATATTGACAGTGGACTGGCTAGAAAAACCAGATCTTGACTGGAAGAACGGCAATCCCGCCCAGGGCGTGGCACCTTTCAAGGAAGTGTTACCTGGCAACGGGGGGCGATTCTCGATATCGGGCCAGATGGTGGACGCCGATGGAATGCCTGCGATCATGGAGGATGCGGGAACTTTTATTCCCACATTCTGCTTCATAGATAGCAATGGGTTCCGGTGGACTCGACGTGGCAACAGTGCGCCAGAACGTGACTTTTCCAGGGCGTCCCAGTAGCTCCCCACGCGAGTCTAGTAACAAGTTCGGCCTACCGAACGACTATGGATGCGACGACAGCGAAGGGGACGACATGAAGCCCTATCTCATGGCCCGTGAGGTCCTGAGCCCTCATGGCGAGAAGCCAGCGAAGCTCGGCCGGGTGCACGCGCTGGCGGTGGACGAGGAGGGCGGGCAGGATCGGATCGTCTGTCACTTCGAGGGTCGGTGGACGCCTGTTCCGAACAATCTGCCTTGGGGATCAGCTGCGCCAGATGAGCGTTGCGCAGAATGCGCCGAACATGTTCGGTCGGACAGATCTTCCACGCGTTAGAACTGCCAGTGCAATCCTGGTGCTTTCGGCCTCATGGCGGGGAGCCAATGTGAGTGACCCGCCCCCTGACTCTGAGGAGCCCGAAAAGTACTTGGACAAGTCCCCCTCAGCCGGACGCATGGGCAAGGCGGTCGAGTACCTGGTGGCGTCGGCCTGCATCCTGGCGTCACGCGGCGAGCTGAACGCCGCCACCTCGCTAGTGGACGACGAGGGAGTGGACCTCGTGTTCAACCGGCGTGCCAGCTCGGCGACGCTGGCCGTGCAGGTCAAGGCACGCATGTCGGACAGCAAGCGCGTGCAGGCGGGTTCGTTCCTGGCGTTTGTGCGCTCGCAAACGTTCCGGCCGCGCCGCGACCTGGACCTGCTGTTCGTTCACGTGGAGGTGACCGAGGCCCGGCTACTGACGGCGTGGCTAATCCCCAGCGTGGCCTTCGCCTCCATGGCCGGGGCATCGAACAGCCGGGGCCGGTTGCGGTTCTCCGCGTCGCTCAAGCCGGACAGCCAGGACCGCTGGCGGAAGTACCGCCTGGAACCCGCAGAGCTGGCTCCCCGTGTGCTGGAGCGACTGGACGCGCTGAACGACGAGCGTTGAGCTGGTCCACTGCGCGGCCTGCGGTCAGAGGACGCCGTAGTGCGCCGCGAGTTCGGCGAAGCGGCGGCCTCGCCTGCGGGTTGCCCGGTCCACCAGCCCGCGCATGACCGTAGTCCCCAGCGGCTGGCGCTGCGCCCAGTCCGGCGCGAGATCCCGGGCCTGGCTCAACAGGTCCACGGCCAGCTGATCGCGCCGCAGCTGGGCGGCGGCGTGGGCCAAGTGCAGCCGGTGACCGGCTTCCCAGAAGGCCGGCACCGGGCCCTGCGGTTCGGCGATGCGGTCGGCAAGCCGGAGCGCGGTCTCCGGGTCGCCGAGCCGGACAGCGTGGTCCACGGCCTGGAAGGCCGCCACCCGTGGACCGAAAATCGCGGCCTCGGTCGCGTTGTCCCGTCCGGCCCGGAGCGCGGCTGACTGGGCGATGGCCAGCAGGTCGTTGGCGCGGTCACCGCTGCCGGAGCGCAGCGCGGCGTTGGCGGCGTTGAACAGCAGGTTGCCGAACACGCCCGCCCGGGTGATGTCCCGGTCGAGCATCCGGGGCTCGATCTGCTCCGCGGCCTTCACCGCGACGCGCTCGGCGTCCTCGGTGCGGCCCTGCTTGATCAGGGTCCACACGAGGTAGCGCAGCGAGATCGCCGAGTCGATCTCCGGGTTGCCGGACTTACGGGCGGCGGCCAGGGCGCGCTCGGCGGCGGTCCACGCCAGATCGTCCATATCGAGCCGTCCGGCGATCCCGGCTCCGAGCCGGTAGGCCGTGGACAGCAGCTGCTGCGCGGCGGCGTTCGCGTCACCGGTGGTCGCGTGGACTAGGCGCCGAGCGTCGGTGAGCAGGACCGGCAGGGCGTGCAGCAGCTCGCCGTGGCGTCCGTCCACGTAGGCTCGCCAGGTCGCGTGGCTGGCTTTGGTCAGGTGGGTCGGGTCGCTGATGTCGTCGATATCGGCGAGGTCGTCCAACCCAGGCACCTCGGCGCTGGCGGTGATCGCCTGCCGCAGCCGGGCGACCTCGGCGTCCCGCACGGCGTGGGCGGCAGGCAGCAGGCCGAGCAGTGCGTCCGGGGTGACCGCCAGCACCTGCGCCAGCTTCGCCACGGTGGCGGGGCGCGTGGTCCGGCGTTCCCCGCGCTCGATGCGCCCCACGGTGTCCACCCCGACCGCCGCAGCCGCCGCCAGCTCCTCTTGCGAGAGGTTGCGCGCCTTGCGGAAGCGCGCCAGGTTCTCCGCCAGCGAGCTGGACACTTTCCCCCCTCGGCGTGCGCTAGTTCCGGACGGTCGTCGCAGGGTGACCGGCTTCGCAGAACACGGTCGCGCCGTTGTCGGCCGCGCGCAAGGCCGTGCTGATCCGGGCGTGAAGGGTGGGCTTCACCAGCGTCTCAGCTTCGCCCAGCGTGTACAGCCCCACGGACTGGATCTCCGGGTCGGTGGACTGGATGCCGCGCACCTCGTCGTCGGTGATGAGGCCGCCGTCGAACACGAACGCCAGTCCTTCCGGCATCACGCCCTGGGTGCGGATGTGATCGATGACCAGCAGCGTGCCCAGGGGCCGGGTGATGCCCAGCTCCTCGTAAAGCTCGCGGGCCGCTGTGACCCACGGGGCCTCTTCCGCTTCGACCGCGCCGCCCGGGATCTCCCATTCGGGCTTGTACGTGGTCTCCACCAGCAGCACGCGCGACCGGTCGTCGCGCAGCAGCACGCCAGCGGCCGTGCGCTTCCGGTTGAGCGAAGCCGCGTACTCACTGAAGGGGAGGAGGTCCACGGTGTCGCAGGCTACCGCCCCCAGCGGATTACCACTTTCCCTGCTCGAAAGGCAGAGAACGCCCGGAGACCGCCGGGAACACATGCTCAGGGGCTGTGTTTTCGCTGGTCAACTATGTCGACGCTGGGAAGGTGGCAACGACACGGCGGCCCTCTCGGCCAGACTCAGCTGACGCACTCAGCAGGCGACGCCGATGACCTTCACCACCGGCTCGATGGAGAACGTCACGGCGTACCAGCCGGTCATCGGCGGTGTCGAGCACCTGACCTGGCACAAGCGCCGCCCGCCCGCCGGGACGATCGTGCGGCTGCTGTGCGGCGAGCTGTACCAGGTCACCGAGGCGGCGAAGCCGCGCAAGAGCAGCGGCTGCCTGGGCTGCGACGCCGAGTTCCGTCGGCACTTCGGCCTCCCACCCAGGCGGGATACCCCGGTGCCAGCTCCCCGGCTCGCCGAAGCCCCACGACTCCCGGCTGGCACGGGTGACCCCGACCCCGTGCCAGCCGGGCCCCATCTACGGATCGTCTCGTGACCAGCGACCGCGAGTGTGCGCTGGCGGCCTTCCCCGAGCTGCGGCGCCTGGCTGACCTGCTCAACGCCGGGTGGATGTTCCTGCCGGTGCACGACCGCGACGGCACGCTGGTCGAAGTCCGTGGCGTGCGTGCCTGGCCGGGCACCGGTACCGCCGACGCGCTGATGGTCCGTTACACCACCGATGCCGCCGCGCTGCGCACCGACCACGACGGCGGGCTGGTGTGGCAGCGCGACGGCGGCCTGGCCGAGGTCGTGGACGGCCTGCTCACCCTCCCACCGCCGGGTGCACCCGGCGCGCCGCGACTCGTGAGTGCCGCCGCGCCGCGGTTGTGGACACCCCAGAACTCCGCGCGACCAGCGCGGTGATCACCTGTTCAGCCAACCGAGGAGAACCCGTGACCGCTGTCCTGACCCCAACCGCCACTGGCCGCAGGCTGATCTCGCCAGCCCTGTTCGCCCGGCTCACCGGCCGGATCGTCGCCGAGGAGCAGCTGCCGCGCGAGCTGGCCGAGCGCATCGTGGAACAGGCGCTGGCCTTCCTCGCCGCCTGCGCCCGCAACACCGGCGCTGCGCTGGCGCCCAGCGAGCTGGTGGACATCGGCTGGCACACCTTCATCCTCTACACCCGCGAGTACGCCGACTTCTGCGACCAGATCGCGGGCCGGTTCCTGCACCACGTGCCCACCGAGGACGGTGATCCGGCATCGACCGGCGAGGCCGCTCACGCCACGCTGGTGCGCACGGTCGCCGCGATCGAGCGCGCCGGATACGCTGTCGATCCCGCGCTGTGGCCCGCTGTGAACGGCAAGTGCAACGTGAACTGCTCGCAGTGCAAGAACGGCTGCTCTGACGACCCGCCGCCCGTCAGCTGAGGACGCATGCTGCACACCTGGGACGACCTCCCCACCACCGTGCGCGCCGCGATCGAAGCCGAGACCGGGCCGGTCACCCACGCCGAAACACCGGCGGCCGGGCGCAACTCCGACTTCGCCGCCACCCTGTACACGGACCGCGGCCTGGTCTTCTGCAAGGGCATCGCCGACGCCGGGGGCAAGCGCGGGACGATGCACCGCCACGAGGCGGACATCAACCCGCACCTGCCCCCGGCGATCGCGCCCCGGCTGCTGTGGCGCGCCGACGCCGAGGACTGGCTGCTGCTGGGCTTCGAGCACATCACCGGCCACCACGCCGACCTCTCACCGGGCTCACCGGATCTGCCGCTGATCGCCGACGCCGTGTCCACCATGGCCGGTGAACTGGCCAGTTGCCCCGCACCCGGCGTTCCGGCGCTGACCGAGAAGATGGCGTGGATGTCGGGCTGGCGGCGGCTGCGTCACCAGCCGCCCGCCGAGCTGGACCAGTGGAGCCGCGACCGCCTGGACCTGCTCGTGGACTGGGAGGCCAGAGGCATCGACGCGGCAGCCGGGGCCAGCCTGCTGCACACCGACCTGCACCCGCTCAACATCCTCATCGGCGACGGCCGGGCGTGGATCATCGACTGGGCGTGGTCCCGAACCGGCGCCGCCTGGATCGACCCGGCTAACCTGGTGGTCCGTCTCATCGACGAGGGCCACACCCCGGACGCCGCGGAGCGCTGGGCGGCCACAACAGCCGCCTGGCCTGCCGCCTCAGCCGAAGCGCTGACCGCGTTCTCGGTGGCGCTGCTGGGCATGTGGACGTACTTGCAGCACACCGACCCACTCCCGATGCGGGCCGGGCTCACAGCGGCGGCACGGCGGTGGGCTGAGCACCGCCTGGCCGACACCGAGTTGGCTGCCTCCACCAGCGAGAGAGGGCTGTGACGTGCAGCGGATCGTGATCGAACTCGACGGCGACGACATCACCGCGGCCGAGATGGCCGACCTCGCCAGCCGGATCGAGCCGCTGCTGCGGGCGTCGCGGTTCCGGTGGTCGGTCGGACTGCCGGACACCGAGTTCGAGGTGGGCTCGGCTGCTGACCTCGAAGCGCTGCGGCGGTGGACGGGGCTCAGGTAGCCCGGCACCTTCTGCCGGTTACCCCAGCCCTTGGCTGGCGCTATATGCGGCAAGCTGTACCGCGTGTTCTCATTCCTGGCCGAGTGGTTCGGTAACCCAACCCGCCTCCAGCAGATCATCGCTGGCGCTGGCATCGTCTCGGCACTCGCCGCAATTGGCTCGGCGTTCGGGAGTATTCGCTCGTCCAACGCAGCGAAGAAGACCGCAGCCCGGTCGATCGCTGCCGCCGAGGACGCGATCGAAGCTCTGGGGCGGGTGCTGCGTCCGGACGGGTTCATGCTCCGCCTGGGCCGAGTGTCCGATGATGAGCCGCTTGTATTCGGCTTGCTCTTCCGGAACGACGGACCGGAAGCCGTCACCGACATCACCGCGAGCATCCTGTGGCCGGGCGCGGCGAAGCCAGTCGAGGCGTCAGCGCCGCGACGGCTCGATGGTGCTCCCAGCCCGTACCAACCGGTCGAGCACCGGTCACCGCTGGACAGTTGGCCGCCGATGTCCGCGCCGCCGGAGCACGGAGACCGCGTAGCCGCACCCGACGTTCAGGTGATCGTGCGTTACCGCGACGAACGTGGCCTGATCGAATGGCAGAAGACCTTCACCTTCGCCGAGCACGTGAACACCGGCGCTGGACCCGACTTTCCGCCCGTGTGGTCGTTCCAGGCCACGAATGTGCCTCACGCGGTGAAGGTGGGCACGGTGACGCCGCCGGAACCAGCAGGGTGGTGGCGCCGGATCTTCCGGCGGAAGGCGTAGCACTACCGCGACCGGCCCCCTGTCGCCATGTCCCGGTCACGATGGGGCGTCGCCGCGCCGGGAGCAAGGTGTTTCTGCACCGCGTCTACGAGGGCAACCTCAAATTCTTTCTGAAATCGTCCGAGTTCTTTCTGAGCGGCCCCAAGATCGTTGCGACGCTTGGCATGGGGACGTTCCTCGTTCTGGGCCTGCAAATGCACCTCGAAACTGTCGAAGCTTGCTCGAAACGCGTCGAGATGTGGTCTCACACCGGGCTCGGTGACGGTCAGGTCGGCGACTGTGAGCGCTAGCCGGAATTCCCGGAACGCCTCGTTGAGTCGTTCAGTGAGCCGATCTTTCGCGCTTCGCCATTCTTCGTCGAGAGGTGCCTCTTTCCAGTGATTGAGGTAGCGCCCCATCGCAAGACCCCAGGGAGCACAGGTGGCCAGCACGGGGGCAACAGCTTCGAGTTGCTCCTTCCTGTTGGCTTCGGCCCGATCGTTTTTTGTCCGGCTGCTGGCCCACCAGTGCGTGAGGTACGCCGCCAGGATGGCCGCCAGGACAGGCACTAACAGGGTGATCCACGCTGGGAGCGTCGCCGGTGGGTTGACCACCACGTCGGGCGCTTGCGGGTTGACGATGATGTCCGGAAGTTCCGGAGGGGGCGGCTGGGCCACGATGCCCGACTCCTTGTCTCGTCGAGATTGCTTGACTCACCATCGCCGGGAGAGGGCAGGCGTTACGACCGGCCGCCGGTCACCACGTCCCACAGCCAGCGGCCGACCCGCCGCCGCCCGCCGGTGCCGCCGCAGCGTCGGCACAGCCGCCACGATCTGCCGGACGGGCTGAGCAGTTTCCCGGCGCCGTCGCAGCGGCGGCAGGCGGCCATCGGCCACACCGCGCAGGCCACGGCGTAGGCCACGGCGGCGGCGAGAACGAGCACGATTACGGGGTACACGGGCTCTCCCAAGGGGTGCGCAACGGGTTAGGTCCGGAGTGAGGTCGGCGGAAGCGAGTTAGGTTCCTAACTCGCGGAGTTAGCCCGGCCGAATCGGGCGCTGAGCTGCGGGAAGTTAGGTCGAGTTCACCGAGTTAGATCGCCGCGGCCTGCCCGCCAGGAGGCCCGAAACGGGCTCTGGGAGGGGGCCGGGCGACCTAACTCGGTCCGTCAGCCGCCGGGCTCGACGCGGCGGCCCAGGGCGTCGCGGATCGCGGCCGGGTCGACCGGCCAGCGGTTGCCGGTGGAAGGCACCTTGACGCCGTGGTCGGCGTCCAGGCGCTCGCGCACGGCCTTGCCGGTCAACCGGCGGTACGGCGGCCAGCCGGGGAAGGCGCGTGCCAGCAGCGCGGGCACGTCGGCGGCCGGGACCGGTTCGTCACCGAGCGCGGCAGCGAGCTCGGCAAGCAAGTCGCGCGGCTCGGCCTCGGCTTGCCGCGTCACGGTCCGCTGGTTCTGCGCCAGCAGCCGCTCGGCGCGCTCGGCGACCAGCGTCACCCCGTCCAGGTCCACGTGGTAGCCGAGCAGCATCGACCAGTCCACTTCGGGCACCACGCCCACGGTCAGGGCCTTGCCCCGGTCGCCGGGGGCGTGCTTCGAGCCGGGCCGCAGTTCGGTGGCCCGCACCCCGCGCCGGTAGTGCCCATCGCCCAGCAGCGCGTCGTTGGCCACCTGGTCGACCACCGAATACGCCACCCGGCAGATCGTTTCCCGCGTGACCGGCTTCGGGATGCTGGTCGCGGTCGGGGACTGGGTGACCAGGATGACGATCACCCCGTACTTGCGGGCCTGCTTGATCACGTCCTCGGCGACCAGCGCGGCATCGTCGCCGTACTCACGGTGCTGGAACAGCCGGTGGATCTCGTCGAACAGGGCGACCAGGGGGTGGAACCCGGCCTCGGCGGCGGTGGCCGCACCGCGTTCGCGCATCACCTTGCCCCGGCGCTCGATCTCGACCATCAGGTCCTCGAACGCCGCCAGGGCGCGGGCGGCCACGTCGTGGCCGATGCCGACATGGAACCGGGCGAACCGCTGCGCCAGCGGGTCGAAGTCCGGGTTGTCGGCCAGCACGTGCACCCAGATCTCGGCGCGCGGGTCCAGGGCGGCGCCCATGACCAGCAGCCGGGCGAAGCTGGTCTTGCCCTGGCCCGGCCGCCCGCCGATCAGCCAGCTGGTGCCGTCCAGCGGCGGGATCACCTGCTCCCCGCGCAACGTGACGCCGACCGGCACACCCCGGTAGGCGTCCACCGGTTCCTCGGACTCCAGCAGCGGCCAGGTCCCGCCCCCGGTGTCCAGGGCGCCCCGGTCGGCGACCCACAGCGCCAGCAGCCCCTCGTCCTCACCGGTGGAGGGCCACACCTCCACCCCGGCGCGGCCGAGGTTGGCGGCCAGCTTCGTCTTGCGCCCGATCACATCCGCCGCCGAGACCCCCAGCGGCAGCCGGACCCCGGCGGCCACGCCGAGCCCGTCCCGCGCGGGAATCGCGGTGTAGGCGAGCACGCCGCCGTCGCGGAAGTATTTCGCCAGCGGGCCGATGCCGAGGTTGGCCAGCGCGTGGGCGATCGCCTTCTCGTCGATCACCACCGTGCCCGGCGCCTGCCCGGCGGCCTGCAACCAGGCCGGGGCCTTCCCCGCCCGGCGGCCCTCGTGCCAGCACCACAGCACCGCCAGCCAGGGCGCGGCCAGCACCAGCGGCCCCCACACCACCGTCACCGCCACGACCAGCCAGCGCACCACCTCCATCGCGGCGGTGAACGGGGCCAGGAAGTCGCCGGCGGATTCGTTGGCCACCGCCAGCACCACGCCGACGACGGCGAGCACGCCGACCAGCGTCACCGCCACCGCCGCCAGCGCCTTCGCCAGCTGCCACGGCGCACGCAACCAATCCATGTGCCGTCGGTGGCGCCGCTCGCGGGCCTGCTCGGCACGCGATTCCCATTCCAGCAGCGCCTCCCGGTCCCCGGACGCCTCGGCCGCGCGCATCTGCCGCTCGTACCGGGAATTCGTCTTGGCCTCCCAGACGCGCTGCCCGATCACCAGCAACCCGGCTGGGACGAACAGCGCGTTGCGCAGCACCGCCCGCCCGGCCGCCTTGGTGCGCTCGTGGCGGGCCAGCGCCCCGGCCTGGTGCGACAACTGGACCGCCCGCGCCGCCATGCGCTCGCGCGCTTCGTCCGACGGACCGCGCACCAGCCGGGTGCCGAAGGTGGGCCGGGGCTCGGTGTCCACCAGCTCGGCGTCGACCACCTCGCCTCGGCGGAACGGCACGACCGTGCCGCCGTCCTCCTCTTTCTCGCTCACGCCGTCCCCCTCGTCTTCTGGTCGCGGTGCTCGTCGGCGTCACGCTCCGGTCGTGCCGTGGCCTGCCCGGCTTGGCGGCGGGTGACCAGCCAGCGCAGCGGGCGGTCCGCCGCGATCCGCGCCAGCGCCAGCAGTGCCGCCAGCCACGCCGGGCTCCACACCAGCCAGCCGGTCAGGGCCGCCAGCGACGCCAGCGCCAGCTCCGGTGTCCAGTACGCGACCGCGCTCACTGCCCGGTCGGTTCGAGTCGGTTCGCTCACCGGTCCTCGCTCCCCACGGCGTGCAGTGCCGGGCGCCCCCGGGAGGCCACCTGGCGCAATACCTGGCGTGCCTGGCTTTCGCTGATGCCGAGTTCCCTCGCCAGCCTGGTGCGACCCACCTGGCGGCCCTCGGCCTCACCAGCGGTCACCAGGTCGGCCGCCCGGTCCACCAGGTCGCCGCCAGCCGGTGACCGCCGGACCCGCCGCGCTGGCGTCACCCGGCGCGCACCCGGCTCGCCAGCCTGGTCACCAGGCGCCGCCAGCCTGGTTTCCTGCTGATCAGCCAGGGTTTCCACCTGGTCATCTACCTGGCTGGCGGGCACCTGGCGAACCAGCCCGCCAGGCTGGTCACCAGCCGGGGCCACCTGACTGGCCGGGCTGGTTCCGCCAGGTCCGCCCAGGCTGGCGGGCGCCTGGTCGCCGGGTTCGCCACCCTGGTCACCGGCTGGCACGCCAGCCTGGTCGCCAGGCTCGCCAGCCACCATCAACGCCGCCAGGTGGACGGTTGCGGCGAGCATCACCGGCGGCACGGCGGACACCAGCACGATCACCCACCATGGCGTCGCCAGGTCGTACGCCGCCATGGCGTGCTCACCGGCGTTGCCCACCACCGACAGCGCCACGGCCACCAGCGCCAGGGCGCGGGCATAGCGGCGGGTACCGGGCGCCGAGTGCGCCGACAGCCACGCCGCCGTGGCGACCACGGCGGCGGCATCGACCGCGAGCGGCAGCAGCGCCGCCAGTTCGGGCGTCATCCCGATCCGCACGCCCAGGTCGGCCAGCGCCGCGAAGGACATCACGGCCGCCGCGACCGCGACGGTGCCCAGACCGAGCCAGGTCACCGCCCCCGGGCGGCTACGACTGGTGCTCACCGCGAGCCCCCTTCCCGGCAGGTGCACGGCCGGATCCGCCAGGTGCGCCGCGTCGCGGCGTTGCGTCCGGACAGCTTGTTCGTGGCGTCGCGCAGCCGCTCCGCCTCGCCGCGGCTGGCGCAGTGCTGCGGCCGGGAGGTCCAGCCGTCCGGCTCCACATAGGACAGGTCCACCGGCCCGGCGACCTCCACCTGCTCGGCCGCCTCGGCGGCCAGCTCCAGCAGCACGGCCAGCTCGCGGGCGGCCACCGGAGTCATGCCGCCGGGCTCCGGGGTCGGCTCGGTGCGCCGCACGGCAACGTGCGCCGGGGCGGTGATCCGCTGCCCGAGGCCGGGGAACACGCGCTGGGCAACGATCACCGTGAGCCGGTCGGAGTCGTCGGCGGTCAGCTCCACCTCGCCGACCTCGGCGAGGTGGAGCCAGCCCGCACCGGCCTTCTCGGTCCGGTCGGCCCAGCCGGGGCGGTCCGGCGTGCGGCTGCCCTCGATCTCGGCGACCCGCTTCGGTGTCATCAGCGTCGACACGATCGCGCGCTGCTCGTCGCGGCGGCTCATGGCCGCACCTGCCGGACGCGGCGGCCAGCGCGGTGACGGGCCCGGTCGGCCAGAGCGCGGCCCAGCGGCCACCCGGCGGCGGCGAGCACGGCTCCGGCGGTGATCAGGGCGGCGGTCATCGCGCACCGCCCAAGGCGGCCAGGGCCTGCTCGGTCGCGGCGTGCAGGTAGGTGGGCAGTGGGCTGCCGGTGTCCACGCCGCGCACGGCGGCGGCCAGCAGAGCGGCGAGCGCTTCGAGGTCGGTGCTGGTCAAGTCGCCGCGCCGCAGGCGGGCGAGAGCGGGTTGAGTGCGAAGATCGGGCACGGCGGGGAGTCCTCCCGTCGAGGCCCGCTCGGGGAAGCCACTCCCCTGGCGGGCCGTCCAGGCCCCAACTCACCACGATCAGTGCAAGGTATTGCAATGCGCTCGCTTCGCCGCAACCTGCGTTTTCGCAGGTCTGCACAGCGCTACAGCGCAACGTACTGCGCGACTACCTCGACTAAGTCACACAGGCACACCTCACGAAGGTGGCTTCACCCCCGCGGTGAGGCCACCTTCGTGCGTATCGGCGATGCTGTGGGCGTGGAGTACGTGTCCAGAGTGCCGCGACCGCCGCTGGACGGGCTGATCGACGACCTCTACTACCTGGGAGGTGCGCCGCCGTACGCCCGGCTGGTGCTGCCGCCGGTGCCCGGGGCGTTGCTCATCGTCAACCTCGGGGCGCCGTTCCGCATCCGCGCCGGTACCGGGACGGCCGAGTACGCCGACGGCTGCGTGGTCACCACGCCCACCCGTGCGTGGGAGTTCGGCTACCCACCCGGGACCCGGTCCGTCGGCGTGCACTTCAAACCGTGGGGGACGGCGCCGTTCCTGCCGATGCCCGCGGCCGAGCTGTGCGACCGGCCGGTGACGGTGGAGCAGGTGTGGGGCCGGGCCGCCACCGCCGAGCTGCGGGACCGGCTGGCCACGGCGGACGGGCCGCACGAAATGCTGACGCTGCTCGAGGAGGAGCTCAGGCGGCGGCTGCGCGAAACGCCGGGCCTGGGACTGGTCCGCCACACGAGCGGCGTCATCGCGGCGACCGGCGGGACGGTGGCGATCGGCGACCTGAGCATCGCAGCCGGGGTCAGCAGCACCCATCTGGCACAGCGGTTCAAGGAGCTCGTCGGCGTCACGCCGAAGCGGCTGGCCCGCACCCACCGCTTCGCCACCACCGTGTTCGCGATCGACCCCGCCGGGCCGGTCGACTGGGGCGAGCTCGCCGGTGGCGCGGGCTACTTCGACCAGGCCCACTTCGGCCACGAGTTCCGGGCGTTCACCGGGCTCACACCGACCCGGTACCTCGAAGTCCGGCGGCGGTTCCGGCGTGAACACCCCGGCCACGTGCTGGACAGCTGGCCGCTGCCCGCCGATTGATTTCTTACAAGAGCGACCGCGCACGACCCGCTAGTTTTCGGGGCACCCCAAGCAGAGGAGGGCCCCGTGGGCAAGGTGGTCATGTACAGCTCGGTGTCGGTGGACGGTTTCGTCGCGGACGAGAACGACCAGCCAGGACCGCTGTTCGACTGGTTGTCCAGCGGAGACGTCCCGTTGGACGAGAGCGGCGAAGTGAAGGTGTCGCAGACCTCCTACGACTACACCCGGCCGTACTGGGACCAGATCGGGGTGACGATCGCCGGCCGCCACGTCTTCGACCTCACGGACGGCTGGGACGGCAAGCCCCCGGGCGGGATCGACCACGTCGTCGTCGTGACGCACCGGCCGGCGCCCGAGGGCTGGGACCCCGAGGCGCCGTTCCACTTCGTCGACGGCGTCGAAGCAGCCGTGGCCAAGGCCCAGGAACTCGCGGGTGACCGCCTGGTCGAGATCGCCGCCGGCGACGTCGGTGGCCAGGCGCTGGCCGCGGGCCTGGTCGACGAGGTGCGCATGGACGTCGTACCGGTCGTGCTCGGATCCGGGAAGCGCTACTTCGGGCCGGTCCACGCGCAGCACCTGCTGGAGGACCCCGACGTGGTGATCCAGGGCAACCGGGTGCTCCACCTGCGTTATCGGGTGCGCCGTTGAGGAACCATTCGCGCCACGGTCAGGGAATGGCGAGACCGGCTTGGCGCAGGGCTTCTTCCAGGCGCAGCCGCTCGATTTCCCGATCCATCCCTTCCGGGATCGAATCGAGCCGCTGCGAAACCCCCACCGCGGCACAGGCTTCCACCAGCAGGGCGTCATAAGCCTGCCGGGCCCCCACCCTCCTGGCAGCCGGAGTCCCCGGCCCATAGGCCGCCAGCAACCGGTGCACCCGGCGAAGATCGGCCGCCAGCACCTGCACCGGCGGATGGGCGGGAACCACCGCGGGCGGGAAGAACCGTTCCCTGGCGAAGCGAAGAATCCGCGGCACCCGCAGCACCACCCAGAACAGCAGCGTCGGCGCGATCGCCACGAGCAGGTAGAGCAGCACGACGCCCATGCCTCAGTCTACGACGGCTTCCCGCCGTTCATACGCTTCCCGCGCCGCCACCAGTTCCGGCAGGTGCTTGGCCGCCCATTCCCGGCAGGCCGCGATCGGGCCGAACAACGTGCGGCCCAGCGGGGTCAGCTCGTATTCGACCCGCGGCGGCACCTCCGGGTACACCGTCCGCACGATCATGCCGTCGCGTTCCAGCGCCCGCAGGGTTTCGGTGAGCACCTTCGGCGTCACCCGGTGCATCGGCACGCGCAGCTCGGAAAACCGGCGCGGCCCGTCCTCCAGGCAGATCAGCACCATGCCCGCCCACTTGTCGCCGATGCGGATCGGCGTGACGCTGCTCGGGCAGGCCGGGTCGAACATGTCGGGATCAAGCGGTCGCCTCACCCGGTCGAACATACCCGGCCCGCCCGGGCTCAGGCGGTCAGTTCCAGCGACGGCCAGTCCGCCAGATCGGCCCGCAGCTGCCGGTCGTGGCTGGCCACCACCACCGCCACCGGCGTGCGCTGGATCGCCTCGGTCAGCTCGTCGACCAGGGTCACCGACAGGTGGTTCGTCGGCTCGTCCAGCAGCAGCACGTGCGGGGCGTGCAACAGCAGCAGCGCCAGCGCGAGCCGCCGCCGCTGCCCGGTGGACAGCCGGTTCACCGGGCGATCGGCGTCCGCCGCGGAGAACAGGCCCAAGCGCCGCAACGGCACCACGGCACCGGCGGCCAGCTGACCGCGGGAGACCAGTTTCGCCGCCCGCCGGTCGTACAACGCGGCGGCGCCGATCGTGGTGTCCGGGAAGTCGGACTCCTGCGAAAGCAGCCCGACCCGCGCCGAGCCCGCCCGCCAGACCGCGCCCGAAGCCGGTGCCAGCCGTCCGGCCAGCACGTTGAGCAGGGTCGACTTCCCGGCCCCGTTCGCACCGGAGACCAGCAGCCGGTCCCCGGTGGACAGGGCGATGGCCTCGGGCAGCGACAGCCTGCCGGGCACCGCCACCCCGGACGCGGTGAGCACCACGCCCTGGCCCGTCCCGGTCAGGTCGGGGCAGGCGAAGCGCAGCCGTTCCGGCGGTGGCGGGACCCGGCGCCCGGCCAGCGCTTCGATGCGGCGCTGGACGTTGTGCAGCTGACCGGGCGCGCGGGTGGCCCGCTGGTGCTTGTTCGTGCCCTTGTCCGGGCGCCACGACGAAACCAGCCGGTTCGCCGCCGCCTTCGCGTCGTGTTCGAGCCGCTCGGCCTCACCGGTTTCCAGCGCGTACCGCTGTTCCCAGCGCGCCCGCTCGGCCGCCTTCTCCCGCTTGTACTCGGTGTACCCACCGCCGTGGACCTTCGGCCCACCGTCCGCGGTGGGGTCCAGGTCGAGCAGCGAGCCGCACACCTCGTCGAGCAGCATCCGGTCGTGGCTGACCAGGACCACGGCACCGGGGTGCTCGCGGATCCGGCCGGTCAGGTAACCGAGTGCGGCGGCGTCGAGGTGGTTGGTCGGCTCGTCGAGCAGCAGGATGTCGACGCCCTCGGCGAGCAGGCAGGCCAGCCGGACGCGGTAGCGCTGCCCGACCGACAGCTCGGCCAGCCGCCGGTCCCGCTCGGCGGGGGCACCCAGCCCAGCCAGCGCCAGGTCGGCACGCCGCTCGGCGTCCCACGCGTCCAGTTCCTCGGCGCGGGCGAGCGCGGCGGCGAACCGGTCGTCCGCCCCGGGTGCCTGCTCGGCCAGTGCGGCCGACGCGGCGTCCAGCTCGGTCAGCGCCGCACGGGCGCCGGCGAGCGCCAGGTCCAGCAGCGTGCCAACGGTGTCGTGTTCGGTGAACGGCAGCTCCTGGGCAGCCGTGGCCACCGAGCCGTGCCGCGACACCGTGCCGGTGTCGGGTAGCAGGTCGCCGGCCAGCAGGTGCAGCAGCGTGGTCTTGCCGCTGCCGTTCTCCCCCACCACACCGAGGCACTGCCCGGCGCTGACCACCAGGGAGACGTCGGTGAGCACGGGCTGCGCGGCGAAGGACTTGCCGAGGTGCTCGGCTTGGAGGTGCGCGGATTTTCGGGTGCGTGACAAGGTTCCACTCCGATTTCGGGCCCGGGGCACGCGGACGCGCGGAAGCCACCGGGAAAGTTCCGGTCAGATGACGGCGGAAGAGCCCGCGCCGCGAAAGGCGCCGGGCCGGCGAAATCAGAGGTAGAACTGGTAAGCCATGCCGGCAGCATAGCCGGGTGCCGGGACACGGCCAACGGGATTACCGCCGCCTGCGCCGTCGAGGGCGCCGAATGGGCGAAAATGGGCGGGTGGAGCCCTCCCCACCGGCCAGTCCGGTCCCGTCCGACCACCTCGACGGCCTCGCCACCGTGCTCGACCTGGTGCGCACCGGTGCCGCCCGCACGCGCCCGGAGCTGAGCAGGCTGTCCGGCCTCGGCCGCACCGTGGTCACCCAGCGGCTGAGCCAGCTGACCGGCTGCGGGCTGCTGGAGGAGGGCAGGCTCGGCCCGTCCAGCGGTGGCCGGGCCCCGCGTGAGCTGCGGTTCCGCGCCGAGGCCGGGGTGGTGCTCGCCGCCGAACTCGGCGCCACCAGCATCGCCACCGCCGCCACCGACCTGACCGGCCGGGTGCTGGCCAGGCGGGAGGAGCCGGGTGAGGTGGCGCTCGGCCCGGAGGTGGTGCTGGACCGGGTGGAGGAGCTGTTCGAGCAGCTGCTCGGTGAACTCGGCGAACGGCCGCCGGTCTGGGGCATCGGCGTCGGCCTGCCCGGGCCGGTCGAATTCGCCACCGGGCGGCCCAGCGCGCCGCCGATCATGCCCGGCTGGGACCGCTACCCCGTGCGAGACCGGCTGGCCGCGCGCCACGCCGCGCCGGTGTGGGTGGACAACGAGGTCAACGTGATGGCCCTGGGCGAGTTGCGGGCGGGCGCGGCCCGCGGGCAGCAGGACATCATCCACATCAAGATCGGCACCGGCATCGGTGCCGGGCTGGTCTCCGGCGGCCGGCTGCACCGCGGCAGCCAGGGCTGCGCCGGCGACATCGGGCACGCCGCGGTCATGGACGACCCGGTGGTGGTCTGCCGCTGCGGCAACACCGGCTGCCTGGAGGCGTTCGCCGGTGGGGCCGCGCTGGCCAGGGACGGCAGCACCGCGGCGAAGGAGGGCCGCAGCGAGATCCTGGCCGCCCGGCTCGCCGAGCGCGGCACGCTCACCGCGGCGGACGTCTCGACCGCGGCCCAGAGCGGCGACCGCACCTCGGTGGAACTGCTCACCCAGGCAGGCCGGCTGGTCGGCAGCCTGCTGGCCACGCTGGTCAGCTTCTACAACCCGGCGCTGGTGATCATCGGCGGCGGGGTGTCCGGCGCGGGCGACCTGCTGCTCGCGACGCTGCGGGAGACGGTGTACCGGCGCTCGCTGCCGCTGGCCACCCGGGAGCTGCGGATCACCCGGTCCACGCTGGGCAACGAGGCGGGCCTGGTGGGGGCCGCGTTCATGGTGATCGACGAGCTGTTCGCCCCGGAACGGCTGGCGCACTGGATCGACACCGGCTCCCCGGCGGGACGGCCGGCACTGGCGGAAATCCCCCGCTGAGCGCCCTCGATCCGGCGGCCCCGCTGTCGGCCATCGCCGAGGCGGCCGGACGACCCTGCACAAGCGCTACCCGAAGCGCCAGGACCTCCTGCTGGCCGGGGCCCGCGATTCGATCGAGCAGATCGAGCAGGCGCTCGACGAAACCGGCGTCACCGCGGACGGGCCCGCGATCGGCGAACAGCTGCGGGCCTTCGTCGAAGCTTCCGTCGAGCTCAGTTCCCGGGTCGCCTTCCTCTACCGGCAGCCGTCGCTGGATCCGGTCAAGGAGATCCAGGCCGCGGTCGGCGAGTTCATCGGCCGCGCCCAGCGGGACGGGTTGCTGCGAGCCGACCTGCCCGCCTGGTGGGTCGCCGCCTCGCTCAACTCCGTCGCCTCCGCCGCGTGGGAGGGCGTCGTGCAGGGCAGGCGCGCGCCGCGCGACGCCCCGAAGCTCGCACTGGGAACCGCACGCACCGGCCTGGGCGTTCCCGGGCCCCGCACCGAACGAGGAGCCCGCCCGTGATCATCCCGTCCGGCGCCCGGTTGTCCGCCCGCATCGCCGTCGAACGGACCGGCGCCCGGCTGCTGCGTGCCGCCGGGGACGCCCGGCTGCGTGAGCGGAACACGTTGTACCGCAGCAAACTCGGTTTCTGGGTGGCGACCAAGCCGGAATCGCCCTGCGCGCACTGGCCGAACGGCTGCCCGGGCTGACGCTCGACGGCACCCAGCGGCGGCGGCCGAGCGTGGGCATCCGCGGCCTGCTACGCCTTCCGGTCAGAACTGGTCACAGGAGCGTGCCCGTGCCCTAGGGTGACAAGGGTGCCTGCGAAAGAACCGTCACCCCGCCGGGTCTACGGCGGCCGAACGGCGGCCGATCGCCGTGCCGAACGACGTGGCCGGCTGCTCGAAGCCGGTCTCGAGCTGTTCGGCACCGAGGGCTACGCGGCCAGCTCGATCGAGAAGCTGTGCGCCGCGGCATCGGTGTCCACGCGCAACTTCTACGAGGAGTTCAGCAGCCGCGAAGCGCTGCTGATGGCCATCCACAACCAGGTGATCGAATCGGCGGTGGCGGCAGTCGCCACCGCCTTCGCCGAAACCGACGACCAGCCGGTGACCGTGCGGATCGAGCGGGCGGTGCGGGCCTACATCACCCGGACCGCCGAGGACCCCCGCCGGGCCAAACTGTCCTATGTGGAGGTCATCGGGGTGAGCCCGGCGGTGGAGGCGCACCGGCTGGCCTGGCGCACCCGCTGGGTGCAGATGCTGGTGGCCGAGGCCAAGCGCGCGGTGGCCAGGGGCGAGGCCGAGGAGCGCGAGTTCGGCCTCGGTGCGGTGGCGTTGATCGGCGCGGTCAACGAACTGGTCTTCCACTGGTCCACCGACGGCTACCACACCCCGCTCGACGACGTGATCGCCGAGATCATCCGGATGGCCAAGGCCGTGATCATCACCCCGGGAACGGCGGCAGCTCCGGAGTGAACAGCCACGCGTGGAAGAACTCCGCGAGCGAGCGGCCGGCGTGCTCCTCGGCCAGCGCGGTGAACTGCGCGGTGGTCACCGTGGCGTGCCGGTAGCGCTGCGCCCAGTCCCTGAGCAACGCGAAGAAAACCGGGTCGCCCAGCAGTTTCCGCAGGGCGTGCAGGGTCAGCGCACCCCGCTTGTAGACGCGCTCGTCGAACAGGTTGTCCACGCCGGGGTCGCCGATGCGCAGCTCCGCCGGGCGCCCGGCCAGCGCCGCGTGCCACCGGCGGGCGTGCACGTCCGCGGACAGGCCACCGGATTCGGCCGACCACAGCCATTCCGCGTAGGTGGCGAAGCCCTCGTTCAGCCAGATGTGCTGCCACCGCGCCACGGTCAGGCTGTTGCCGAACCACTGGTGGGCCAGCTCGTGCACGATCAGCCGTTCGTGCGTGCCGCGGCCGTCGAGCAGGTTGGCGCCGAACACCGACATGCCCTGCGCCTCGATCGGCTCGTCCAGCGCGTCGTCGGTCACCACCACGGCGTACTCGCCGAACGGGTAGGGCCCGAAGAAGCCCTCCAGCGCGGCCACCATGTCGGGCTGGCGGCGGAAGTCCCGGTCGAACAGCCCGCGCAGGCGCGGTGGCACGGCCGCGACCTGCGGCACCGGCGCGGCGGCCAGCGCCAGCTGCTCATACCGTCCTATTTGGACACCCATCAGATAGGTGGCGGTCGGCTCCGGCCGCTCGAACACCCAGGTCGTCGTGCTCGCCCCCGACCGCTTGGCCAGCAGGTTCCCGGTGACCAGCACGGTGTACGCCGACGAAGTGGTCACCGAGACCCGGTAGGCGGCCTTGTCCGACGGGTGGTCGTTGCAGGGGAACCAGGACGGTGCGCCGACCGGCTGGCTGGCCACCAGCGAGCCGTCGGTCAGCTCGTCCCAGCCGATGTCGCCCCAGGCCGCCGAGGCGATCGGGCGCGGATTGCCGGTGTAGCGGACCTCGGCCATGAACGGCGCGCCCGCCGGCAGCGCGCGCTGCGGTTTGACGTGCAGCTTGCCCGCGCGCTGGCTGTACTTGGCGCTCTGCCCGTTGACCTGGACCCGGCCGATCCGGAACCCCGCCAGGTCCAGGCTGAACCGCGACAGCGGCTGGGTGGCCACGCCCTCGATCACCGCGTGCCCGGCCAGCCGGTTCGGGCCGACCTTGTAGTCCAGGTCCAGGGTGTAGCGGGTGACCCGGTAACCGCCGTTGCCGTGCGCGGGGAGGTACGAATCCGGTGAGGTGTCCGCGCCGGGCGCGGGCTGCATCGACTTCGCACTCACCCGCGGCGCGCCCCTTTCGACCACGCGGCGATCGGGTTGCCCAGCCAGCGGGTGTCGGCGGGCACCTCGTCGCCGCGGGTGACCAGCGAACCGGGGCCGACCGTGGTGCGGGCGCCGATGCTCGCGCCCGGCAGCACGATGCCGTGCGGCCCGAGCGTGGCACCCTCGTGCAGGCTCACCCCGTCCATGCGCATGATTCGATCGTGGAACAGGTGCGTCTGGACCACGCACCCCCGGTTCACCGTGGCGCCGTCGCCGAGGGTGACCAGATCGGCCTCGGGCAGCCAGTACGACTCCAGCCACACCCCGCGGCCGATCTTCGCGCCCATGGTGCGCAGCCACAGCGGCAGCAGCGGCGTGCCGCTGACCCCGCCGACGAACCACGGCACGGCGAGCACCTCGACGAAGGTGTCGGCGAGTTCGTTGCGCCAGACGAACGAGCTCCACAGCGGGTGCTCGACCGCGCGGAACCGGCCGACCAGCGCCCACTTCACCACCGTGGCGGTGGCAGCGGCGGCCACGCCGGCGGCGAAGAGCACCGGCCCGGCCAGCAGCAGCGTCCAGCCGAGGCCGACGGCGGTGGTCAGGGCCAGCAACGCGGCCAGCGTCAGCACCGACAGCGCCGCCGCGCACATCACCGGCACGATCCGGCACAGTTCGATCAGCCCGCGTGCCACCTTCAGCCGCAGCGGCGGGGCGTAGGTCCGGCCGGCGTCGCCGCTCTCCACCGAACGCCGCAGCGGCATCGGCGGCATGCCCAGGTACGACGAGCCCTTCTTCGCCTTCAGCGGGGCCGACGACAGCACACCGACCAGTCCGCGCTTGGGCACCGAGTGCCCGGGGGCGGTGATCCCGGAGTTGCCGAGGAAGGCCTGCTTGCCGATCCGGGCGGGTGCGACGTGCAGCCAGCCGTGGCCGAGTTCGTAGGTGGCGACCATGGTGTCGTCGGCGAGGAAGGCGCCGTCGTCGACCTGGGTCATCTTCGGCAGCGCGAGCACGGTGGACACCTCGGCACCGCGGCCCACCTTCGCCCCGAGCAGCCGCAGCCACACCGGGGTGAACAGGCTGGCGTACAACGGGAACAGCCCGGTCCGCGCCATGCCCATCAGCCGCTCGGTGGTCCACACCCGCCAGGCGACCCGGCCGTGCACCGGGTGGTAACCCTCGACCATGCCGATGCCCAGCGCCCGCACGCCGACGAGCACCAGCAGCGCGTACGCGGCGAAGTAGGCCACGGTGGCCAGCGGCACCCAGGTCAGCGCACCGCCGAGGGCCGCGCCCGGGCTAGGCGCGCCGAGCACGCCACCGGCCAGCAGCGCCAGCGCGGGCACCGCGGCGACCGCGGGCAGCAGGCCCAGCAGCAGCGAGGTCAGGCCGTAGACCGCCGACCAGCGGCGCGACCGCGGCGGGCGGCTCGACGGCCACTTGAGCGCGTCCTTGCCGCTGCGCCCGGCCGGGGAACCGGCCCAGCGCTGCCCGGCCGGAACGGCGCCGCGCACGGTGGAACCCGCGGCGATCTCCGCGCCCTTGCCGATCCGCGTGCCGGGGAACAGCGTGCTGCGGGCACCGATCCGCGCGTCCGCGCCGATCCGGATCTTGCCGATGTGCACCAGGTCGCCGTCGACCCAGTAACCCGAGAGATCGGTCTCCGGCTCGACGGCGGCACCGCGGCCGAGCTTGAGCAGGCCGGTCACCGGCGGCGGCGAGTGCAGGTCGGCGTCCTTGCCCACCCTGGCGCCCAGCGCCCGCGCGTAGTGGGTCATCCAGGACGCGCCCGCCACCTCGGCGGCCCCGCTGTACTCGGCCAGCTTCTCCGCGGTCCACAGTCGCAGGTGGACACCCCCGCCACGCGGGTAGCTGCCGGGGCGGACCCCGCGCAGCAGCAACCGCGCGCCACCGGCGGAGATGGCGATGCGCCCGGCCGGGGTGAACAGCAGCAGCCAGGCCGCGCCGAGCAGCCACCAGGACACCGCGGGCGCCCAGCCCAGCCCGCCGAACTCGGCCAGCGCGGTGGACAACGCCGCGGCGACGGTGGTCCAGCGCAGGCCGGGCAACGCCATCAGCGGCAGCATCAGCAGGCTCTGGACGACGCCCGCGCGACGCGGGGTCGGCGCGATCTCCCGCCGCTTGGTCTCGGCGGTGCTCAGCTCGTCCAGCATCGCGGCCAGCGAGCCCAGCTTCGGGTGCTGGTAGATGTCGTTGACCGAAACCGACGGGTGCCGGGTCCGGATGCGGGCGATCAGCTGCGCGGCGGTCAGGCTGCCGCCGCCGTTGCTGAAGAAGTCGGCCTTGCCGCTGCGCACGGTGACCCCGAGGATCTCCGCCCAGCCCTCGGCCAGCCACGCCTCGGTCGGGGTGAGCCCGCCGCTGCCCGGAGCGGACTGGCCGGGCACGGACGGCAGCGGCCAGGGCAGCGCGTCGCGGTCGACCTTGCCCGACGTGCGCGTGGGCAGTTCGGTGACCAGCGCCAGCAACGGCACCAGCGCGGCGGGCAGGCTCCCGCGCAGCTTGGCCGAGGCGGCGTCGGCGTCGAACTCGGCACCCTCGCGGGGCACCACGTAACCGACCAGGACCTGGTTGCCCGCCTTGGTCTTGCGGATGGCCGCGGCGGCCCCGGCCACGTCCGGCAGCGCCTGCAGCGCCGCGTCGACCTCGCCGAGTTCGATGCGGCGGCCACCGAGCTTGATCTGCTCGTCGGCGCGGCCGAGGAAGAGCAGGCCCTCCGGCTCGGCGCGCACCACGTCACCGCTGCGGTAGGCGCGGCGCCAGCCGAGCGCGGGCAGCGGCGCGAACTTCTCCGCGTCCTTGGCCTCGTCGAGGTAGCGGGCCAGGCCCGCCCCGCCGATCACCAGCTCCCCGGTCTGCCCCATGCCGACCAGCTCACCGCGCTCGTCGACCACGGCGAGCTGCCAGCCGGCCAGCGGCAGGCCGATCCGGACCGGGCCCTCGCCGGTCAGCTGCGCGGCGCAGGCGACCACGGTGGCCTCGGTGGGGCCGTAGGTGTTCCACACCTCGCGGCCTTCGACGGCCACCCGCTCGGCCAGTTCCGGCGGGCACGCCTCGCCGCCGAAGATGAGCAGCCGGACGTCCTCCAGCGCGTCGGCAGGCCACAGCGCGGCCAGCGTCGGCACGGTGGACACCACGGTGATGCGCTGCGCCACCAGCCACGGGCCGAGGTCGACCCCGGTGCGCACCAGCGAACGCGGCGCGGGCACCAGGCAGGCGCCGTGGCGCCAGGCCAGCCACATCTCCTCGCACGAGGCGTCGAAGGCCACCGACAACCCGGCGAGCACGCGGTCGCCGGGACCGAGCGGTTCGTCGGTGAGGAACAGCCCGGCTTCGGCGTCGACGAAGGCCGCGGCGGAGGAGTGGCTGACCGCCACGCCCTTGGGCTTCCCGGTCGAACCGGAGGTGAAGATGATCCACGCGTCGTCGGACGGGGACGGCGCACCGGGGCGGCCCACCGGGCGGCCCAGTTCGGTGATCGAGCCGCCGTCGCCGAGCACCACGCACACCCCGGCCTCGCCGAACACCAGCTCGGCGCGCTCGTCCGGGTCGTCGGCGTCGACCGGCACGTAGGCGGCCCCCGAGAACAGCACCGCCAGCACCGCGATGTACAGCTCGGCGGTACCCGAGGAGATCCGCACGCCGACCCGGTCACCCGCGCCGACGCCGAGAGCCGCCAGCTTGGCGCGGAGGGCGTCGATCTCCTCCGCGAGCCGTCGATAGGTCAGCACCGTGCGGCCGTCGTCGAGCGCGGGCGCGCCACCGTGGCGCGCGACGGTGGCGCCGAAGACGTCGGTCAGGGTGCGCTCACCGGCGGCCAGGCCGGACCAGTACAGCGCGCGGTCGATGGCGGGCGCGGCCGAGGGCGGCACGGTCACCTCGGCAACACAGGCAAAGGGGCGGTGGTCAGCGGTCAGGGTCACTGAAGCCCGTCACTCACCTTTCCGACGAGTGTCATTCGGGCAAGCTCTCCCGAATGAGGCGCCCGTTGTCCAGGCCGACCAGAATACGTCAGGTGAACGCCAGGTATCCGCTGGGTCTCGGGATTATGTCGGAGATCACCCGGTCAGGAACGCTTCACCGGCTTCTTGCCACCCGTCTTGGGTTTTTTCTCCCGAACTCGCACGTTGATGCGCACCGGACTGCCGGTGAAACCGAAGCGCTCCCGGAATTTCCGCTCGATGAACCGGCGATAACCGGCCTCCAGGAAACCGGTGGTGAACAGCACCAGCGTGGGCGGGCGAATTCCGGCCTGGGTGGCGAAAAGCACCTTCGGCTGCTTTCCCCCGCGCACCGGCGGCGGGGTGGCCGCGATGAGGTCGGAGAGCCAGCCGTTGAGCTGCCCGGTGGAGACCCGCTGGTCCCACGAGGCCAGCGCGGTGCGCAGGGCCGGGGCCAGCTTGCGCACCGAGCGCCCGGTCAGCGCGGAGATGTTGACCCGCTCCGCCCACGGCACCCGCACCAGGCCGCGTTCCAGCTCGCGTTCGAGCTGGTGCCTGCGGTCCTCGTCGACCAGGTCCCACTTGTTCATCGCCAGCACGCAGGCGCGGCCCGCCTCGACCACCATGGTCAGCACCCGCAGGTCCTGCTCGCTGATCGGCTCGCTGGCGTCCAGCAGCACGATGACCACCTCGGCCGCGTCGATCGCGGTCTTGGTGCGCAGCGAGGCGTAGTACTCGGTGCCGCTGGCGGTCTGCACCCGCTTGCGGAGACCGGCCGTGTCGACGAACCGCCACGGCTCCCCGTCCAGCTCGACCAGCGAGTCGACCGGGTCGACGGTGGTGCCCGCCACCGAGTCGACCACCGAGCGCTCCTCGCCGGTGAGCTTGTTCAGCAGGCTGGACTTGCCCACGTTCGGCTTGCCGACCAGCGCCACGCGGCGCGGCCCGGCCGGGCGGTCGGCGTCCCGCGGGGCCTCCGGCAGCGCCTCGACGATCGCGTCGAGCAGGTCGCCGGAGCTGCGGCCGTGCAGCGCGCTGACCGGGTGCGGTTCCCCGAGGCCGAGCGACCACAGCGACGCCGTCTCGGCGAGCAGCCGCTCGTCGTCGACCTTGTTCGCGGCCAGCAGCACCGGCCGCTCCGAGCGGCGCAGCACCTTGGCCACCGCCTCGTCGGTGGCGGTGGCCCCGACCGAGGCGTCCACCACGACCAGCACGGCGTCGGCGGTGTTCATCGCGATCTCGGCCTGCGCGGCCACCGAAGCCTGCAACCCGCTGGCCTTGGGTTCCCAGCCGCCGGTGTCCACCACGGTGAACCGGCGCCCGGCCCACATCGCGTCGTAGGCGATCCGGTCCCTGGTCACGCCCGGCGTGTCCTGCACCACCGCTTCGCGGCGGCCGAGGATGCGGTTGACCAGGGTGGACTTGCCCACGTTCGGCCTGCCGACCACGGCGAGCACCGGCTGCGCCTGACCCGCTCCCTCACCGGAGTCGCCGCCGTCGACGTCTTCGTCGATCAGCGTGAACTCCGACTCGTCGGACCACGTGCCGTCTACCCCGTTAACCCCGGTCATCACTGCTCTTTCCGTCCCTGCGCACCGATTCCGTGCGCTTCGCGCCAGTCGTCCAGCGCTCGTACCACCGCGGCGAGGTCGCCGCGAAGCTGTTCCGTCGCCGTTTCCAGGCCGGCGCGGCCCTTGCCGACCGCCACCGTGAACGGCTGCCCCACCAGCACGTCCACCCGCGGCCGGAACCGGCGCCCGCCGTGGTCCGGCTTGCGGGTCCCCCTGGTCGCCACGCTGATCACCGTCGCCCCGGTGGCGCGGACCAGCCAGGCGGCCCCCCGCTCGGCATTGTCCACGTCCCCCGCGCCACGGGTGCCCTCGGGGAACACCCCGATCGCCCCGCCGTCGCGCAGCACCGACACCGCGGTCAGCAGCGGTGCGCGGTCGGGTTCCCCGCGGCGGACCGGGATCTGGCCGAGCCGGCGCAGACCCCAGCCCGCGGCCCCGGTGAACAGCTCCTGCTTGACCAGGAACGCGCACCGGCGCGGCAGCATTCCGTAGATCAGCTGCGGTTCCAGCATCGAGCTGTGGTTGGCGATCACCACCAGCGGCCCGGTCCTCGGCACCCGGTCCACACCGTGCGCGTGCACCCGGAACGCCGGGGTGAAGCCGTAGCGGCCGATCAGCTTGCCGAAGTCGTGCAGCCAGGGGACCGCGCCCCCCGGCAGCGCCCCCGAACTCACCTCAGCGCCTCGGCACCCACCTGGTCCAGCAGGCCGCGCTCGCGGGCCAGTCCGGTCAGGGTGGTGATGACCTGCTCGCGGTCCAGGTCGCTGGTGTCCAGCGCGACCGCGTCCTCGGCGGCCCGCAGCGGCGACGCGGCGCGGGTGGAGTCGAGCCGGTCGCGGCGGTCCACCGCGGCGCGCACCGATTCCACCGTGGATTCGACCCCGGTGGCGCTGTGCTCGGCGCTGCGCCGGGCGGCGCGGGCCTCGGCCGAGGCGGTGAGGAACACCTTGAGCGGGGCGTCGGGCACCACCACGGTGCCGATGTCGCGGCCGTCCACCACGACGCCGCCGTGCTCGGCGAGCACCGCGGCGATGATCCGCCGCTGCTCGGCCACCAGCAGTTCGCGCACCTCGGGCACCGCGGAGACCGGGGACACCGCGTGGTCGACGTCACCACCGCGGATGGCCACGGCCACGTCCTCGCCGTCCAGCAGCACCCGCACCCCCACCGGATCGGTGCCGACGGTCAGCTCGGTGCGCCGGGCCACCTCGAGCACCGCGGCCGGGTCGGCCGGATCGGCACCCGCGCGCAGCACGGCCAGCGCGACCACCCGGTACATCGCCCCGGTGTCCAGGTAACCGGAACCCAGCCGGTTCGCCAGTCCGCGGGCGGCCGTGGTCTTGCCGGTCCCGGACGGGCCGTCCAGCGCGATCACGCCCCGCAGCACGCCTGCCACTACCGCTCCCCGTTCGTCGGCCCGTCACTTCCCGGCGACCATTCTGCCCGGTCGCACCCGGGTGATCACCGCCGGGACGGCTAGCGCCTGGTCACCGGCACCATGGGTTACCGTGGGAGGGTGAACGTGGAAGTGACTCCCCTCCCCGGAATCGGAGTGCGCAAGGACTTCGCGCTCCGCAGCGGGCGACGGGTGGGTGTGGTGAACCACCGGGACGGGCAGATCGAGCTCATCGTGTCCAAGTCCGACGACCCCGACGCCTGTCTCGCCGCGCTGCCGCTGACCATCGACGAAGCCGCCGCGCTGTCGAACCTGCTCGGCGCTCCGCAGCTGGTCGCCCAGCTCAAGGAAGAGCACGCCGATCTGCCCGGCATCAACACCAAGCAGCTGCCGGTGGCCACCGGGTCGCCGTTCGACGGCCGCACCCTCGGCGACACCGCGCTGCGCTCGCGCACCGGCGTGTCGGTGGTCGCGGTGATGCGGGCCGGGCAGGTGCACCCCTCCCCCACCCCGGACTTCACCCTGACCGGCGGCGACCTGATGGTCACCGTCGGCACCTCCGAAGGGCTGCAGGCGGCCTACAAGATCCTCAAGAACGGCTGAGGGTCACCCACCTGACGTTGTACGTGAATTACAGAGGCTGGAGAACGTGGACCACACCGCACTGGCCCTGATCGAGCTCGGCGGCGTGTTCTTCGTCCTCGGCGCGCTCGGCAGGCTGGCCGGCAGGATCGGCATGTCGCCCATCCCCCTGTACCTGATCGGCGGCCTCTGCTTCGGCCAGGGCGGGCTCATCCCGCTCGGGGACATCGACGAGTTCACCCACCTGGCCAGTGAGATCGGTGTGGTCCTGCTGCTGTTGCTGCTGGGCCTGGAGTACTCGGCGGCGGAACTGTTCACCGGGCTCAAGCGCTCGTGGATGGCCGGGCTGCTGGACATCGTGCTGAACGCCGCGCCCGGTGCGGCGGTGGCGCTGCTGCTCGGCTGGGGGCCGGTCGGCGCGCTGGTGATGGCCGGGGTCACCTACATCTCCTCCTCCGGCATCGTGGCGAAGGTGCTCGGCGACCTCGGCCGCCTCGGCAACCGCGAAACCCCGGTGGTGCTGTCCATCCTGGTCTTCGAGGACCTGGTGATGGCGCTGTACCTGCCGATCCTGACCGCGGTGCTGGGCGGGGTGAGCCTGCTCGGCGGGGCCAAGGCGGTGGGCATCTCGCTGCTGGTGATCACCGTGGTGCTGCTGATCGCGCTGAAGTTCGGCCGGTACGTCTCGGCCGTGGTGGACAGCCCGGACCGCGAGGTGTTCCTGCTCAAGGTGCTCGGCGCGGCGCTGCTGGTGGCCGGGATCGCCTCGGCGATGCAGGTCTCGGCGGCGGTCGGCGCGTTCCTGCTCGGCATCGCGATCTCGGGGTCCACCGCGGAGAACGCCACGCGCCTGCTCGAGCCGCTGCGCGACCTGTTCGCCGCGGTGTTCTTCGTGGTGTTCGGCCTGAACACCAATCCGGCGTCGATCCCGCCGGTGCTGGGCTGGGCGGTCGCGCTGGCCGTGGTGACCACGCTGACCAAGGTGGCCACCGGCTGGTGGGCGGCCAGGCGCCAGGGCGTCGGCCGGATGGGCCGCGCCCGAGCCGGGGCCGCGCTGGTGGCACGCGGGGAGTTCTCCATCGTGATCGCCGGCCTCGCCGTCTCGGCGGGCGCGGTCACCGGGGAACTGGCCGCCCTGGCCACCGCCTACGTGCTGCTGATGGCCGTGCTCGGCCCGACGGCCGCCCGCGTCGTCGAGCCGATCGCCCGGGCCCTGCAGCGGAAGACCGGCACGGAAACCGCCGTCAGCACCGGCTGAGGGGTCACATCCCCACCGAGGTGTGCAGGGAGCCGACTTCCTTGCGGTTCAGCGCCCGCAGGTGCCCCGAGCGCAGGTTGCCCAGGTGGATGTCACCGATCGAGGTGCGCACCAGTTTCCGCACCGGGTGCCCCACTTCGGCGAGCATCCGCCGGACGATGTGCTTGCGGCCCTCGTGCAGCACGATCTCCACCAGCGTGCGCCCGGCCTGCGTGTCCTTGACCCGGAACTCGTCGGCACGGGCCGGGCCGTCCTCCAGTTCGATACCGGCGCGCAAGCGCTTGCCCAGCCCGCGGGCCACCGCGCCGTCGACCTCGGCCAGGTAGGTCTTGAGCACCAGGAACGACGGGTGCATCAGCCGGTGCGCGAGGTCGCCGTCGTTGGTCAGCAGCAGCAGGCCCTCGGTGTCCGCGTCCAGCCTGCCCACGTGGAACAGCCGCTCGGCCCGGTCGCGCACCAGGTCGCCCACGCACGGGCGGCCCTGGTCGTCGGTCATCGTGGTGTGCATGCCGCGCGGCTTGTTCAGCGCCAGGTAGACCAGCGTTTCGTCGAGCACCACCCGGGTGCCGTCCACCCGGATCACCGCGCTGTCCGGGTCGACCCGGCGGCCGAACTCGCGCACGGTCTCGCCGTTCACGCTGACCCGCCCCTGGGCGATCAGGTCCTCGGCGGCCCGCCGGGAGGCGACCCCGGCCTTCGCCAGCACCTTCTGCAGGCGCACACCTTCGTCAGCCGATGTCATCGATGGAATCCACTTCAGGCAGCAACGGAGCGATGGGCGGGAGGTCGGTCAACGACGAGAGCCCCAGCCGCTCCAGGAACAGCTCCGTCGTCACGTACAGGTTGCCACCCGTCTCCGCGTCGGTGCCGGTCTCCTCGACCAGGCCGCGGGCGAGCAGCGTCCGGATCACCCCGTCCACGTTCACGCCGCGGACCGCGGCGACCCGGGCCCGGGTGACCGGCTGACGATAGGCGATGACCGCGAGCGTCTCCAACGCGGCACGGGTCAGCTTCGCGCGCTGCCCGTCCAGCAGCAGCTTCTCCACGTACGGCGCGTAGGTGTCCCTGGTGAAGTACCGCCACCCCTCGCCGACGCGCCGCAGGTCGATGCCGCTGCCGCGTTCGGTCAGCGCGGTGGACATCGCGCCGAGCTTTTCGGTGACCCGCTCGACCGGCTGCTCCAGCGCCCCCGCCAGCGCCTCCTCGCTCACCGGCGAGTCGACCACCAGCAGCAGCGATTCGAGCGCCGCCTCCAGCACCGCGTCGTCGGCCAGGTCTGGCGAAGCCGACCCGCCGCGGACCGCGACCAGTTCCTCCTCCGGGTCCGGCGCGTCCACGTCCAGCATCTCTTCGGGGTTCACCCGTACTCCTCGTCCTCACTCCTGGCGCGATCCAGCTCGGCCGCCGCGCTCGCCTGCTCCACCGAACCGCCGGTCCAGCGCACGTGCAGTTCGTCGAGCGCTTCGAGCTGTTCGAACTGCACGGTCGACTCGCGGTACAGCTCCAGCAGCGCCAGGAACCTGGCCACCACCTCGATGGTGTGCTCGCAGTCGGCGACCAGGTCGGTGAAGGTGGCCGTGCCCTTCTCGGCCAGCCGCAACCGCAGCAGCGCGGCGTGCTCGCGCACCGACACCTTGCCCATGTGCAGGTGGTCCAGCGACACCGTGGGCGGCGGCTTCGGCCGGAACACCGCCAGCGCGATCTCGGCGAACTTCGCCGGGTCGACGCCCAGCATCACCTCCGGCAGCAGCCCGAGGTAGCGCTCCTCCAGCGCCACCGAGCGCGGGTACCGGCGCAGCGCCCCGGCCTCCAGCTCGGCGAACAACGCGGCCACCTGCTTGTACGCCCGGTACTGCAGCACCCTGGCGAAGAGCAGGTCACGGGCCTCCAGCAGGGCCAGGTCGTCCTCGTCCTCGACCTCGGCCGAGGGCAGCAGGCGGGCCGCCTTCAGGTCGAGCAGGGTCGCCGCGATCACCAGGAACTCGGTGGTCTCGTCGAGGTCCCACTGCGCGCCCAGCGCCCGCGTGTAGGCGATGAAGTCGTCGGTGACCCGGTGCAGCGCCACCTCGGTGACGTCCAGCTGGTGCTGGGAGATCAGCTGGAGCAGCAGGTCGAACGGGCCCTCGAAGTTGGCCAGCCGGACCTTGAACCGCCCGGTCGCGCCCTCGTCCACCGACTCCGGCCGGAGCTCGGGGCTGCCGGCCGGTTCGGTTCCGGTCATCAGCCGCCGGCCCCGCTCTCGGCGGCGTCGTCCGAACCGGCGGCACGCAGGCGGCGCACCAGCACCGAATCCTCACCGAACTCGTCGAAGTCGGCCAGCAGCACGGCGACGGCCTCGCGGACCAGCCTGCCGCGGTCGACCACCAGGCCGTGCGAGCCGCGCAGGGTGAGCCGGGCGTGCTCCATCGCGAGCAGTTCGTCACCGGAGACGTACACGGTGATCTTGGCGTCGTGCTTCTGCCGCGGCGTGCTGGACCGGGCGGCCTTGGCCCCGCGCACCAGCCGCCGCGGTGCCTGCGGGGCGGGTTCCGGCTCGGGCTCGGCGTCGGGCACGGCCAGTTCGAGTGCGTTGTTGTTGCTGGTCAGGCGGAACAGTTCGGACGCACCGGGCAGGGGGGCTCTCCTGCTCACCGGGCGATCACCTCGCGGGCCAGCGCGCGGTAGGCCATCGCGCCCGCCGACTTGGGCGCCCACGTGGTGATCGGTTCCCCGGCCACGGTGGTTTCCGGGAACCGCACGGTGCGGTTGATGACCGTGTCGAACACGGTCTCGCCGAATGCCTCCACCACTCGCGCCATGACCTCCTTCGAATGCAGGGTCCTCGGGTCGAACATGGTCGCGAGAATCCCGGTGATGTCCAGCTTGGGGTTGAGGCGTTCACGCACCTTCTCGATGGTGTCGATCAGGAGCGCCACGCCACGCAGACTGAAGAACTCGCACTCCAGCGGGATCACCACGCCGTCCGCGGCGGTCAGCGCGTTCACCGTGAGCAGGCCGAGCGAGGGCTGGCAGTCGACCAGAACATAGTCGTAGGTGTCCATGACCGGTCTCAGCACCCTCAGCAGCGTGTGCTCGCGGCCGACCTCGGCGACCAGCTGCACCTCGGCCGCGGACAGGTCGATGTTGCTCGGCAGCAGGTCGACGTTCTCCACCCCGGTCGGGCGGATCACGTCGAGGATGTTCACCGACCGTTCCATGATCACGTTGTAGACGGTGTACTCGAGGTCGTGCGGCTGGATGCCGAGGCCGACCGACAGCGCGCCCTGCGGGTCGAAGTCGACCAGCAGCACCCGGCGGCCGTACTCGGCCAGCGCGGCACCCAGGTTGATGGTCGAGGTCGTCTTGCCGACCCCGCCCTTCTGGTTGCACATGGCCAGGATCGTGGCGGGGCCGTGCTTGTCCAGCAGGGGCGGCTCCGCGATCTCGCGGTACGGCCGCCCGGTGGGGCCGATGCGGTCCCGCTTCTTGCCGTTGAGCGGTGGAACGAGAGCCTCCGAGTCCAGTTCGTCGTCGGAGAGCGTGTCCCCTTCGATCGCGATGGTCATCTTGCTGAGGCTCGCGGCGGCAGAACCTGCGGACTCCGTCGCGCGCTCCGGCGGCTCCGATGTCGACATACCTCGAAAGCTCCTTGCTCAGCGGTCTGCCGGGAGCCTATGCGCGGAGCACGGGCGTGCCAACGCGGCTCGCCGGACGGGTTCGCACTAGTTGACCGCCGTCAGCCGACCGGGTGCCAGGCCCATTCGGCGTAGCCGGGCGCTCAGCCGAGGGCGCGGGGGTGCGCGGTGGCATAGATCTCCCGCAGCGTGTTGACCGTGACCAGGGTGTAGACCTGCGTCGTGGTGACCGAGGCGTGGCCGAGCAGTTCCTGCACCACGCGCACGTCCGCGCCACCCTCGAGGAGGTGCGTGGCGAAGGAGTGACGCAGCGTGTGCGGCGAGACCACGGCCTGGATGCCCGCGCGCTCGGCACTGGTCTTCAGCACCTGCCACGCGCTCTGCCGCGTCAGCCGCCCGCCCCGCGCGTTGAGGAAGATCGCGGGGCTGCCCCGCCCGCGGGCGGCGAGCGCGGGCCGCGCGCGCACGAGGTAGGCGTCGAGCGCCTCGACCGCCGGGCGGCCGATCGGCACCAGGCGCTGCTTGCCGCCCTTGCCGTCGAGCCGGACGGTGCGCTCGGCCTCGTCGATGTCGTCGAGGTCGAGGCCGACCGCCTCGGAGATGCGGGCGCCGGTGGAGTAGAGCAGTTCCAGCAGCGCGCGGTCGCGCAACGGGCGGTCGCCCTCGGCAGGCGGGGTGTCCAGCAGCCGGAGCACCTGCTCCACCGGCAACGCCTTGGGCAGGCGTTTCGCCGCGGCCGGCGGGCGCACCTCCCGAGCCGGGTCCTGCTCGGTGAGGCCGTCGGCGTGCGCGAACCGGTGCAGTCCGCGCACCGCGACCAGCGCCCTGGCCGCGGACGAGGGCGCCAGCGGCTGGTGCTCCTCGTCACCCTCGCGCAGCGCCACGCCGAACGCGGCGATGTGCTCCGGGCTGACCGCGGTGAAGTCGGTGACCCCCGCGGCCGCCAGGTGCGCGGCGTACCGGCGCAGGTCGCGGGCGTAGCTGTCCAGGGTGTTCTTGGCGGTGCCCCGTTCCACGGTGAGGTGGTTGAGGTACGCCTTGATCACACCGGCTACCGCACTGGGCACCGCGCCACTCTAGAGCAACGAACGCGACTCGACACCGCCGAAACCCGCCACAACCACCACCGGCTTCCATTACCGTCGGTGAAGTGACCACATCGCCAGATCCGGACGCCGTGCGCATCGGCACCTTCGAGCGTGAGCAGTGCGTCGAGGCCCTCGGTGTGCACTTCGCCGAAGGACGCCTCGAGACCACCGAATACGAGGAGCGGGTGACCACGGCGCTGGGCGCGCAGACGAAGGCCGACCTGGTCCCGTTGTTCGCCGACCTGCCCGCTCCGCACCCGCCGGTGCTGCGGCCGCCGGTGGTGCCGCCGGTGCCCGCCCACGGGCAGTACCCGCAGCCGGTCTACGGCTACACCCCGGCAGCCCGCGGCGCGTCCGACAAGTCGAAGCTGACCACCGGCCTGCTGCAGATCCTGCTGCCGTTCGGCATCGGCAGGCTCTACGCCGGGCACGTGGGCATCGGCCTGGCCCAGCTGCTGGTGGTGCTGGTCACCTGCGGGGCCGGCGCCCTGTGGTCCATCGTCGACGGCGTGATCATCCTGGCCAACGGCGGTTACGACGGGCAGGGCCGCCGCCTCATCGACTGAGGCGCTCGGCGAACCGGTACGGGCGGTCCCGCCACGGCGCGTCCGGTTCGCGGGCTTCGGCCGCGCCCGTGAGCACCGCGTGCGCGGCCAGCACCCCGGCCACGGTCGCCCCGTTGACCAGCTCCCCGCCCAGCGCCATCCGCACCGCTTCGGCCAGCGGCACCTTGCGGATCACCAGGTCCGCCTCCTCCTCGCCGAGCACCTCACGGTCCACTTCGGACAGTTCGCGGGCGAGGAACACCCGGACCACCTCGTCGGTGAACCCCGGCGAAGCGGCCACGTCGACCAGCGTCTCCCAGCGCCCGGCCCGCAGCCCGGCCTCCTCGACCAGCTCCCGCGCGGCCGCGGCCACCGGCTCCTCGCCGGGCTTGTCGACCAGCCCGGCGGGCAGTTCCCAGAGGCGGCGGCCCAGCGGGTGCCGGTACTGGTGGATCAGGGTGAGCGCGCCGTGCTCGTCCAGTGCGGCCACCGCCACCGCCCCGAGGTGCTCGGCCACCTCGCGCCGGGCGCTCTCGCCGCCCGGCATGACCACCCGGTCCACCCGCAGCCCGACCACCCGTCCGATGTGGATGTCCTCAGTGGACTCGACGGTGAACTCGTGGCTGCCCGGTGCGGTCACGAGGACGCCCCGACGGCCGACTCGGGCAGGCTCACCGGCAGCCGGTCCGCGGTGCGGTAGGCGACCACGGCGCGGATGAAGGAGTCGAACAGCGGGTGCGGGCGGGTCGGGCGGCTCTTCAGCTCCGGGTGCGCCTGCGTGCCGACGAAGAACGGGTGCACGTCGGCGGGCAGCTCGACGAATTCCACCAGCCGGTCGTCCGGCGAGGTGCCGGAGAACACCAGCCCGGCTTCGCCGAGCTGCTTGCGGTAGCTGTTGTTGACCTCGTAGCGGTGCCGGTGCCGCTCGGAGACCTCCGTCTTGCCGTAGGCCTTGGCCACCTGCGAACCGGGCTTCAGCTTCGCCGGGTAGGCGCCGAGGCGCATGGTGCCGCCCATGTCGCGCTCACCGGCCACCACGTCGCGCTGGTCGGCCATGGTGGAGATCACCGGGTGCCGGGTCTGCTCGTCGAACTCCGCGGAGTTCGCGTCGGTGATGCCCGCCAGGTTGCGGGCGGCGTCGATCACCATGCACTGCAGGCCGAGGCACAGCCCGAGCACCGGCAGCCCGTGGGTGCGGGCGTAGGTGATCGCGCCCACCTTGCCCTCGATGCCGCGCACGCCGAAGCCACCCGGCACCAGCACACCGTCCACATCAGACAACAAGGCGGCCGCACCGGCCGGCGTGGTCAGCTCGTCGGAGGCGACCCAGACGATCTCCACCTTGGCGCGGTTGGCGAACCCGCCCGCGCGCAGCGCCTCGGTCACCGAGAGGTACGCGTCCGGCAGGTCGATGTACTTGCCCACCACCGCGACGCGGACGGTTTCGGCGGGGTTGTGCACGCGGTCGAGCAGGTCACCCCAGACCGTCCAGTCGACGTCGCGGAACGGCAGGCCCAGCCGCCGCACCACGTACGCGTCGAGCGCTTCGCGGTGCAGCACCTTCGGGATGTCGTAGATGGACGGCGCGTCCGGGCAGGCGACGACGGCCTCGGTGTCCACATCGCACATCAGGCCGATCTTGCGCTTGAGGTCCTCCGGCAGGTCCCGGTCGGCCCGGCACACCAGCGCGTCGGGCTGGATGCCGATGTTGCGCAGCGCGGCCACCGAGTGCTGCGTCGGCTTGGTCTTCAGCTCGCCAGACGGCGCCAGGTACGGCACCAGCGAAACGTGCAGGAAGAAGCAGTTGTCGCGGCCGACGTCGTGGCGGACCTGGCGGCACGCCTCCAGGAACGGCAGCGACTCGATGTCACCGACCGTGCCGCCGACCTCGGTGATCACCACGTCGGGACGGCGCTGCTCGGCGTCCGGCTCGGCCATCGCCAGGATGCGCGACTTGATCTCGTCGGTGATGTGCGGGATCACCTGGACCGTGTCGCCGAGGTACTCACCGCGCCGCTCCTTGGCGATCACCTGCGAGTACACCTGGCCGGTGGTCACGTTCGCCGAGCCGTTGAGGTCGCGGTCGAGGAAGCGCTCGTAGTGGCCGATGTCCAGATCGGTCTCGGCGCCGTCCTCGGTGACGAAGACCTCGCCGTGCTGGAACGGGTTCATCGTGCCCGGGTCGACGTTGAGGTACGGGTCCAGCTTCTGCATGGTCACCCGCAACCCGCGCGAGGTGAGCAGCTGGCCGAGGCTCGAGGCGGTGAGTCCCTTGCCCAGTGAGGAGGCGACGCCTCCGGTCACGAATACGTGCTTGGTCGTGCGTGCTTGGTGCACCAAGGGAACTCCCGTGTTCAACTAAGTCCTCACCGTCTGCCGGTCAGGACGCCCACTCGACCACCGGCGCGGCGCGCCCGGCGCGGGAGTGTCGTCCACGGGCTTTTACGCTAACACGAGCGGCGGCGAGCGCCACCGCTGCCACACCCGCGCACGGAAGCCGAGGGGTAGAACACATGGCCGAGGCCGAGACCTGGACCGCACCGGGGAGTTCGGGACCACTGGACGCGACCGTCCGGGTACCGGGTTCGAAGTCGCTGACCAACCGGGCCTACGTGCTCGCCGCGCTCGCCACCGGGCCGACGCTGGTGCGCGAGCCGCTGGTGTCCCGCGACACCCGGCTGATGCTGGGCGCGGTTTCCGCGCTGGGCGGCGGTTGCGCCGAAACCGGCGAGGGCACGCTGGTCCGCCCGATCGAACCGGGTTCCGGCGACGCCGTGGTCACCATGGGTAACGCGGGCACGGTGGCGCGGTTCACCCCGGCACTGGCCGCCCTCGGCGGGCGCACCGTGCACTTCGACGGCGACGAGGCCCTCCGGCGCCGCCCGCTGGCGCCGCTGCTGGGCGCGCTGTCCGCCCTCGGCGCCCAGATCGACGACGACGGCCGCGGTGCACCGCCGTTCACCGTCACCGGCCGCGGCGGGCTGGCCGGCGGCGAGGTCGAGCTGGACTCGTCGGCGTCGAGCCAGTTCCTGTCCGCCCTGCTGCTGGCGGGCCCGGCCTTCGGCGACGGTGTCCGCGTCCGGCTGACCGGCACGCCGCCGAGCGAGCCGCACATCGAGATGACGCTGGACATCCTGCGCCGATTCGGGGCCGCCCCGGAACGCTCGGGCACCGAGTTCTTCGTGCCGCACGGGCCACTGTCCTGCCCGGACTTCACCGTCGAGCCGGACCTGTCCACCGCGGCCCCGTTCGTGGTGGCCCCCCTGCTCACCGGCGGCTCGGTCCGGGTCGAAGGCTGGCCCGAATACACCACCCAGCCCGGCGACTGGCTGCGCAGCCTGGTCGGCGAGCTCGGCGCCGAGGTCACCCTCGACCAGACCGGCCTGACCGTGACCAGCGGCGGCGCCTTCAGCGGCGGCCAGTTCGACCTGCACGAGGTCGGCGAGCTGACCCCGGTCGTCGCCACCCTGCTCTGCTTCGCCGAGGGCCCGTCCGTGATCAGCGGCGTGGCCCACCTGCGCGGCCACGAGACCGACCGACTGGCCGCACTGGCCACCGAGCTGTCCGCCCTCGGCGCCGACGTCACCGAAACCGACGACGGCCTGCGGATCACCCCGGCCGCCATGCACCCCGCTGTCTTCCACACCTACGACGACCACCGCCTGGTCATGGCCGGCGCCGTCGCCGCCCTGCGAGTCCCGGGCACCCAGGTGGAAAACCCAGCCACCGTCGGCAAAACCTTCCCCGGCTTCGTCGAGGCCTGGACCACCCTCCTCACCCCCTGACCCACCCAGGAGGGGGCGCCCACGGCGCCCCCTCCCCACGGGGCAGCCGACCCCGCCAGCCCGCGCCTCAGTTCGCGCCCAACCGGCCCCAGTTACGCGCCCAACCCACCCCCGGTTCGCGCCCAACCGGCTCCTACCCCACCTCGCCTCGGTCCCCACACCCCACGCCCCCGATCACACTCGGGCAGCCGACCCCACAGCTACGCAGCCAAGCCTCACGCTCGCGCAGGCCAACTCAACACTCGCGCCCCAACCCCCACACGCCCAGCAGCCACATCCCACTGGCGCACCCAAGCTCACCCACGCCCAGTCCCCACACTCGCGCAGATCCACTCAACGCTCGCGCACCCGAACCCCACGACCCAGCAGCCGCAACCTGCCGCACCCAAGCTCACACACTCGCCCAACCAAACCCCCACACACACTCGCGCAGCGAAATCACACACTCGAGCAGCCCCCACTAGCGCGCCCACTCACACTCGCGCAACCGAATCTCACACTCCAACAGCCACGCGTCACAAACTCGCACGGCCGAACCCCACCTCCAATAGCCACCCAAATTCGCGCCCAACCCACATCCCCACTCCCGCAACTCAACCGCCCAAAGGACCCAGGCCGCCCAGCCCCACCCCTTCCCGGTCCACAGCCAAAAACACGGCGAGGGTGGCGATGTCACACTAAAAAACCGGGAAGGCCACCAACCCTCAACTACCCTCCCCGTCAACCCCGGGCGCCGCCCCCTGCGCGTTCCCCGCGATGCCGTACCGCCCCGCCACGCCGTCCAGCTGCTCCCGCAGCGCCAGCACGGTGACCACCCGCCCGGCCGCCGTATCAACATTGTCCACAGTAGACAGGATGGACGTGGCGGAGGTGTCCGCCCGCGCCACGCCCAGCGCACCGGTGCCCTCGGCCGAAGCCAGGTCCCCGGCGAGCACGGTGCCCGCGCCCGAGCGATCGAGCTGCGTGGCGAAGCGGGCCAGCGTCGCCGCCCGGTCGCCGGCGCCGTCCCCGGTGGCCTTGCCACCGACCAGCACGACGGCCTCCTGCGCGGGCTTCACCTCACCCGCGGCCTTGACGAACCCACCGTCGGACAGCCCGCCCAGCGCCGCCGCCAGTTCGTCCGGAGTGGACTGCGGTTGCGCCGAATCCTTGTTCAGCAACAGGGTCGAGCCCAGCAGCGCACCGGCCAGGGTGCCGGGATCACCCGCGGTCGGGAAGCTCGCCCCGGCCGGTTGCAGGCGCGTGACCACCTGCCGCAGCTGATCGGCCTTGGCCGGATCGGCGAACGACTCGGTCAGCTGCACCTCGCCGGTCACCACCGCCCCCGACTGCCCGATCAGCTCCTTCAACGCGTCCCGATCGGCCGGTTTCGCGCCCTCGGTGGTGACCAGCACCACCGAACGCTGGTCCAGCTGCCCGCCGACGACCTTCGGCCCGACCGCACCGGCGAACGCGTCCGAATCGCCGAGCCGCGCGGTCAGCGCGTTCCGCTCGGCCTCCAGATCGGCGACCTTGCGCCCCAGCTCCGCCTTGTCGTCGGACAGCCCGGACAGCAACGGCCCGTTGAGCGCCGTCGAACCCAGCACCACGCCGACGGCCAGCGCCAGGAACGCCGCGGCCAGCGAAACGATGTGATAACGCAGAGAGATCACGTGAAGAGCCCCTTGACCCAGTTCGTCAGGGACCGCCAGGTGTCGGCGATCCAATCGAGGTAGACCTCACCGGCGTCGGAGACCAGCAGCGCGGCGGCCACCACCGCGAGCGCGGCCAGCAGCAGGAAGACGAGCATGCCGCCGGACACCCGGCCGCGGTGCAACGCGGCCACCGCCTTGCCGTCGACCAGCTTCGTGCCCAGCTTGAGCCGGGTCAGGAAGGTCGACGGGTTCGAGCCCGACCGCCCGTGGTCGAGGAATTCGCGCAGGGTGGCCTGGAACCCGACGGTGACCACCAGGCTCGCTTCGTGCGCGTCGGCCAGCAGCAGCGCCAGGTCCTCGGCATTGCCCGACGCCGGGAAGGTGACCGCGCCGATGCCGAGGTCCTGGATGCGCGCGACACCGGGCGCGTGCCCGTCCGGCTGCGCGGGCACCACCACCTCGCCGCCGCTCTTGAGCGTCTCGGCCTCGATGCCCAGCGGGTCGCCGACGATCACGTCCGGCGTGTGCCCCTGCGCGAGCAGGGTGTCCGCGCCGCCGTCCACCCCGATCAGCACCGGCCGGTGCTCGGCGATGTACTTCTTCAGCTTCTTCAGGTCCTCGGCGTGCCCGTTGCCCGCGGCGACCACCAGCACGTGCCGGTCGCGCAGCGGCATCCGCAGTTCCGGCACGCCGACCCCGTCCAGGATCAGCGTGCGCTCGCGGCGCAGGAATTCGATCGTGTTCGCCGAAAAGGCTTCGAGCTGGGTGGACATCCCGGCCTTGGCCTCGATCATCTGGTCGGCCACGCTTTCCCGCGTCTGCCGGGCCCCGGAAGCGACCTTGCGATCGCCGAGGTAGACGGTGTCCTCGTGCAGGCGCAGCCTGCTGCCGTCCTTGATGGTGCGCAGCACCGAGCCACCGGCCGCGTCGATCAGCGGAATGCCGGCGGCGACCAGGATTTCCGGCCCGAGGTTCGGGAAGCGGCCGGAAATCGACGGCGAGGCGTTGACCACACCGGCGACCTCGGCGCGCACCAGCGCGTCCGCGGTGGCCCGGTCCAGGTCGAGCTGGTCGAGCACGGCGATGTCACCGGGGGAGATCCGGCGGAGCAACTCCCTGGTGCGCCGGTCGACCCGTGCCACCCCGGTCACGCCGGGACGGGTTTCGTCGTTCCGCGAGAGCAAGCCGGTGAGCTTCATGCGACCGATGGTGACAAACGGCCAGGGCAGAAGCGGCCCGCCACGCCGGTCCGTAATTCGAGATTCCGACGATCGGTGCACGATTCACGCTGCGTATCCCCCACTGCGGGGGTCGATCACTATTTCGTGCGCTTTTTCTTCGTACCTTTGCGGCCGTCGCGTGGCAGCCGGGTGAACGAATACTTGTCGGCGTCGGCGGCGGCGAGCAATTCCTCGGCGTGCGCGCGGCCGGTCTCGGTGTCGTCCATGCCCGCGAGCATCCGGGCGAGTTCGAGCACCCGCTCGGACTGCTGCAGCACCTTCACCCCGCTGCGGGTGATGCCGTCGGACATGCCCTTGTCCACCACCAGGTGCCGGTCGGCGAACGCGGCCACCTGCGGCAGGTGGGTCACCACCAGCACCTGGTGACTGGTCGCCAGCCGTGCCAGCCGCCGCCCGATCTCCACCGCGGCCCGGCCGCCGACCCCGGCGTCGACCTCGTCGAAGACCAGCGTCTGCACGGTGTCGGCGTGCGCCAGCACCACCTCGATGGCCAGCATCACGCGGGACAGCTCACCGCCGGACGCGGCCTTGTGCACCGGCAGCGGCGGCGCGCCCTTGTGCGCGCGCAGCAGCAGTTCGACCTCGTCCACCCCGTCCGGCCCGGCGTGGACCGTGCGGCCGCCGACCACCAGCGCGTGCGGATCGGACTCGTCGACCTCGCGCACCCCGACGGTCACCTCGATCTGCGCCTGGCCCATCGCCAGCCCGGCCAGTTCGGCGGTGATCTCCCTGGCCAGTTCCGCCGCGGCCACCTGCCGGGCGGCGGACAACCGCGCGGCGTGCTCGCCGAGCTGCCCGGCCAGTTCGTCGCGGCGCGCGGCCAGTTCGGCCAGCGCCTCCTCGGAGGTGTCCATCGTGGACAACCGGCTGCGGGCGTCCTCGGCCCAGGCGAGCACCCCGTCGATGTCGGCGGCGTACTTGCGGATCAGCTTCTTCAGCTCGGCCTGCCGGGCCAGCGCCTGCTCCAGGCGCGCCGGGTCGGCCTCCAGCGACTCGAGGTAGCTGCCCAGCTCGGCGCCCACGTCGGCGAGCAGCACGGCGGCTTCGGCCAGCCGCGGTTCCATGTCCCGCAGCACCTGGTCCTCGACTCCGGCCAGCCGCCGCTGCGCCTCCCCGACCAGGCCGAGCGCGCCGGGGGCCTCCACGTCGCCGTCCTGCGCGCCGGAGACCGCGTGGTGCGCTTCGGTGGCCGCGGCCCGCAGCTCGTCGATCGCGGACAGCCGCTTGATCTGCTCGGTCAGCTCGGTGTCCTCACCCGGCGTCGGCTCGACCGCGGTGATCTCGGTGAGCCCGAGGCGCAGCATGTCGGCCTGCTGGGCCAGCTCGCGCGACCGGGTGGTGCGGTCGGTCAGCTCGGTGACCACGGCCTGCCACTCCTCGCGGACGGCGCGGTACTGCTCCAGCGGCCCGGCCACCGCCTCCCCGGCGAACCGGTCGATCACCGCCCGCTGCTCGGCCGGGCGCAGCAGGCGGAGCTGGTCGTTCTGGCCGTGCACGGCCAGCAGCTGCTCGGACAGGTCGGCCAGCACACCGACCGGCACCGACCGCCCGCCGAGGTGGGCGCGCGAGCGGCCGTCGCTGGCCACCGAGCGCAGCGCGATCACCCCGCCGCCGTCCTCGACCTCGGCCCCGGCGTCACCGACGATGTCCAGCGCGACCTTGCCGGTCACCCCCTCGAACCGGCCCTCGACCAGTGCCTTCCCGGCGCCGACGCGGACCTTCGAGACCTCGGCACGTCCTCCGGAGAGCAGGTGCAGCCCGGTGACCACCATGGTCTTGCCCGCACCGGTCTCCCCGGTGACCACGGTGAATCCCGGGTGCAACTCGAGCAGGGCGTCCTCGATGACCCCGAGGCCCTGGATGCGCATCTCGGCCAGCACGCCTCCAACCGTAGTGCCCCCTCCGGGCGTCGCGCGCCCGGCACTCGCAACAACGGCGAAGTTGCCGGTGAAAACCGGTGCGAACGGGCCGTCAGCGTGGTTGGTCTCGGGAGGAGTCGCGCTCGCGCCAGCCCTTGACCGGCAGTTCGAACTTGTGCACCAGCCGGTCGGTGAACGGGCCGTCCCACAACCGCGCCAGCCGCACCGGCACCCGGCCGGCCACCACCCGCACCCTGGCCCCGCGCGGCAGTTCGATGTGCCGCAGCCCGTCGCAGGTCAGCACCGCGGTCGAGCCGCCGGGATCGATGCCGACGGTGATCACCGAGTTCCGCGAGACCACCAGCGGGCGCGAGAACATCGCGTGCGCGTTGCTCGGCACCACCAGCAGCGCCTCCACGTCCGGCCACATGATCGGGCCGCCCGCGGAGAAGGCGTAGGCGGTGGACCCGGTCGGTGTCGCGCACAGCACACCGTCGCAGCCGAAGGACGACACCGGGCGGCCGTCGACCTCGATCAGCGCGTCCAGGATCCGCACCCGCGAACTGCGCTCCACGCTGGCTTCGTTGAGGGCCCAGGTGCGTGCCACGATCTCGCCGTCCACGGCGACCGTGACGTCCACGGTCATCCGCTCCTCGACGCGGTAGTGGCCCTCCACCACCCGGCGCACGGTCTCCGCGATCGCGTCGGAATCGGCTTCGGTGAGGAAGCCCACCCGGCCCAGGTTCACCCCGAGCACCGGCACACCGGCCGGCCGCGCCAGCTCGGCGGCCCGCAGCAGGGTGCCGTCACCGCCCAGCACAAAAACCAGCTCGGTACCGGCCGCCGGATCGTCCTCCGGCGCGATCACCGTGCAGTGCGGGTCGTGGCCGTTGGCCTGGATGAGCTGCCGGACCTCCTCGTCGGCCACCCGCAACCGGACACCGGCCGCGGCCAGTTGCGCGGCCACCTCGCGCGCCGCCCCGGCGGTCGCGTCGCGATCCGGGTGCACGACAAGCAGAACCTCACGCCGAAGCGTCACGAAGGACCCTCCTGAACCGCGGTGCGGACCAGCTGGTCCACCTCCGCAGCCGACTCGGCGGCTTCACGCCGCAACCAGATGAAGTACTCGACGTTGCCGGACGGGCCGGGCAACGGGCTGGCGACCACGCCGTGGGGGCGCAGGCCGAGCGCGTCCGCTTCGGCGGCCACCGCGAGCACCGCCTCGGTGCGCAGTTCGGGATCGCGCACCACCCCGCCGCTGCCGAGCCGGTCCTTGCCCACCTCGAACTGCGGTTTGACCATCGGCAGCAGGTCCGCGCCGGGGTGCACGCAGTCCGCGAGCGCGGGCAGCACCAGGCGCAGGGAGATGAACGAGAGGTCGGCCACCACCAGGTCGACCGGCCCGCCGATCAGTTCGGGGGTCAGGGTGCGCACGTTCGTCTTGTCCAGCACGACCACGCGTTCGTCGGTGCGCAGGCGCCAGTCGAGCAGCCCGCGGCCCACGTCGGCGGCGACGACCTGAGCCGCACCACCACGCAGCAGCACGTCGGTGAACCCGCCGGTGGAGGCACCGGCGTCCAGGCAGCGCTTGCCCTCGACGGTGAGACCAGCCGATTCGAACGCCTCCAGTGCGCCGAGCAGTTTGTGCGCACCGCGGGACGCCCAGCCGGGGTCGTCCTCGTCACGCACCACGATCGCGGCGGCGGCCTCCACCCCGGTGGCCGGCTTGGTCGCCACCATGCCGCCGACGCTCACCTTGCCCTGCGCGATCAGCGAGCTCGCCTGCTCACGGGAGCGGGCCAGGCCGCGGCGCACCAGTTCCGCGTCGAGCCGTGCCCTGCGGGCCATCGGCGTCAGACCTTGTCGATGCTGGAGAGCGCGGCGGTCAGCTCGGTGTGCACGGTGTCGAAGCGCTCCACGTGCTCGGCGAGCGGGACGCGGTCCAGCCCGGCCAGTCCCGACACCGCCTCTTCGATCCCGGCGCGCGGATCGAGCTCCGGCGGCTGCGACTGCTGTCCCGGCGGCCCTGGCACCGGACGTGGAACGGGGTGGTTCTGCTGCACCCCACAACGCTAACCGATGAGGCGCAGTTCGTTCAGCGCGGCCTTCGCGGTGTCGTCGAGCGGTTTGACGCCGGTCACACCGGTGTCCCAGGCGGTGGCGCACAGTGCGCGCAGCAGGTCGGTGGAGTCGGCGGAGTCGCTGCCGCCGGTGCTGCGAACGGTGAGTTCGCCCTGGTCGGCGGTGACTTCCCAGCCCGGCTTCGGGGCGATCAGCGTCTGTTCGGCGGTGTCGCGCAGGCCGGTGATGTCGGCGGCGAGGAACCGCGCGCGCTCGGCGGGGACGGCGGCGATGAGGGTGGCGGGGGTGTCCACGCCGGTGAGCACCACCAGCGCGTCCAGTCCGGCCGCCACCGCACCGGCGATGTCGGTGTCGAGGCGGTCACCGACGACGAGCGCCCGGCCCACGGCGGCCGTGCGCATCAGCGGCGCCTCCGGCTTGCCCGCGACGACCGGCTCGCTGCCGGTGGCACTGCGCAGCGCGGCGACCATCGATCCGTTGCCCGGCAGCAGCCCGCGCTCGGCGGGCAGGGTCTTGTCGACGTTGCTCGCCACCCACAGCGCCCCGCCGCGGATCGCCAGGCACGCCTCGGCGAGGTTGGCCCACCCGGTGTCCGGCGAATGCCCCTGGACGACGGCTTCGACCTCGTCGGAGTTCTCCCGAACGGGCCGCAGCCCGACCGCTTCGACCTCGTCGCACAGCGCCTGCGCGCCGACGACGAGCACGTGGGCGCCGCCGGGCAGGCGCTCGGCGAGCACCTTCGCGGCGGCCTGGGAGCTGGTGTGCACCTCGTCGGGCTGGGCGTCGATGCCCATGCCGCTGAGGTGCTCGGCGACCGCGGCGGGGGCCTTGGACGCGTTGTTCGTGACGAACCGCACCGCCGTGCCGGCGGCCCGCGCCTCACCGACCACCTCCGGCGCACCGGGGATGACCCGTGCGCCGTGGTAGACCGTGCCGTCGAGGTCGAACAGCAGGGAGTCGTAGGCCGCCAGCAGGGAGTCACTCACCGTCGGCCTGGCCCAGTTCGGCCGCGCGCTCGGCGGCGTCGGTCTGCTCGTCCTCGTCGGCCTCGGCGGCGTGGAGGAACCAGCTGACCGCCTCGTCACGCCGTCCGGCGGCGGCGAGGTTGTCGGCGTAGGCGTAGAACAGGCGCGCGCTCCACGGTTCGCGCTTGCGGGCGTCGAGGTCGTCGCCCTGGAGGGAGACGACCGCGGCGTCGAGCTGCCCGAGGTCCCGGCGCGCCCCGGCGGCGACGATCTTCAGTTCGACCTGCACGTCCCGCGGCAGCCGGCTGGTGTCGGCCTCCTTGGCCAGGTCGAGCGCGCGCTCGGGGCGGCCCAGCGCCCGCTCGGAGTCGGCGATGATCGCGATGTGCGTGTCGGTCCGCGTCATCCGGCGGACGGCACGCAGTTCGGTGAGCGCCTCGGCCCACTTGCCGGAGTGGTAGGCGACCAGCCCGAGCGCCTCGCGCACGATCGGCACGCGCGCGGCCTTGGCCTTGGCGTACTTGGCGTGCTCGAAGGCGGCGTCGGGATCGGTGTCGATCAGCCCGCCCGCCGCGACGAGGTGCTTGCCGACGGTCTCGGCCAGCCCCTTCGGCAGGGTCCTCAGCTCGCGACGCGCTTCCTCGTCGAGGTCGGCGAAGTCGATGTCCTCGGGGAGTTCGGGGGCTTCGAGCAGTTCCTTGGCCAACTCGGCGTCGCCCACCTCGCGGGGCGCCCGGTCCTGACGGGGCTTGAACCCACCCGTCTTACGCGGCTTGAAGCCACCACGATCCCCTTCGCGATCGTCGCGCGACTTGAAGCTCCCGCGGTCGTCGTCGGACTTGTCCTGGGGCTTGAAGCCACCCCGGTCCTCACGAGGCTTGTAATCGCCACGGTCGCCGCCCGACTTGTAGCCACCACGGTCGTCGCCGGACTTGTAACCGCCGCGATCGTCCCGGGACTGGTGACCGCCACGGTCGCCGCCGGGCTTGAAGTCCCCGCGATCCTCACGGGACTTGGAGTCCTCACGAGGCTTGAAGCCACCACGGTCGTCGCGAGACTTGTAGTCCCCGCGGTCATCGCGGGACTGGTAACCACCGCGGTCCTCGCGGGATTTGTAGCCGCTGCTGCCTTGGCGGGGCTTGAAGTCCCGCGAGCCACCACGGTCATCGCGGGACTGGTAGCCGCCACGGTCATCACGCGGCTTGAAGCCGCCGCGATCCTCACGGGGCTTGTAGCCACCCCGATCGTCCCGCGACTTGAACCCGCCCCGGTCATCCCTGGACTGGTAGCCACCACGGTCGCCACCGGACTTGTAGCCGCCGCGATCGTCCCGGGACTGGTAACCGCCACGGTCGCCACCGGACTTGAAGTTCCCGCGGTCGTCTCGAGGCTTGAAGCCACTGCGGTCGTCACGGGGCTTGAAGCCGCCGCGATCATCGCGAGACTGGTAACCACCGCGGTCGTCGCGGGGTTTGAAACCGCCGCGGTCCTCGCGCGGCTTGTAACCACCGCGGTCACCGCTCGACTTGAAGCCGCCACGGTCGTCGCGGGGTTTGTAGCTGCTGCCCTCTCGGGACTTGTAACCACCGCTGTCCTCGCGGGGCTTGAAGCCACCCCGGTCATCGCGGGGCTTGAAGCCACTGCGGTCGTCGCGCGGCTTGTAACCACCGCGGTCGTCGCGGGGTTTGAAACCGCCGCGGTCTTCACGGGGCTTGAAGCCGCCGCGGTCGTCGCGGGGTTTGTAGTTGTTGCCGCCTTCGCGGGGCTTGAAGCTCTTCTGGCCGCCAGTACCGCCGGCGCGGTAGCCGCCGGTTCGGTTGCCGCGGGCGGCTTGCCCGCCGCCCTGTTGCTTGCCTCGGGGACTCGAGTCGCGCCGCCGCGGGCGACCGCCCTCGCGGTCGTCCTCAGAATCGCGCCGACCGAACTCGGACACCTGTCCTCCTAGCAGAGACCTCGAAAGTGGGATAGGCCCACACGGGGGCCAGCACGCAACTGTATCTGGCCGGTTCCGGCACCTCGTCGGCGCGGTCGCTCAACGGCCTCAGACAGCAAGAAGCGGGGGTCCGGACCACCCCCGGTCCCAAACCCCCCCCCCCTCCCGCACGCTGCGGTTTGGGGCGTCCTACCCTCCCCCACCCCCTCTCGTGCAGTAACATAGGCGCTGGGAGGGTTAGCTTCCGGGG